>JALNZD010000041.1 GCA_023229505.1 Bacteroidales bacterium
TAAATAATAATTTTACAGAAACAAAAAGCCATTGACTGTTCTTTAAAATCCTGTCCTCAAAAATCCCCCTCAGAGGAGGGGGGGTCAGTATGGCCGGAATGAGGGGTCAGTATCACCGGAATAAACAGGGATGAGCGAAAAGAAAACAAATAGTATCGGAAGAAGATTGGTCGGACACTTTGAAGGCAAATCGAAAAATGTTGGACTTGTAAATTACAGAAAGAAAGAACCACTACTTTTTACTTATCTAAATTTTGACATTCTTAAAGCAAATTGGGATTTCAGAATAGAAGACCTTGAGAGTTATTTCATTTTAAGTTTTGTTGAGCACTATGGTGTTTATCCAATATGCAACAACAAAACAGGTGCAGAAATACATAGTAGCGAATTGAAAGTAAATTTGAAAATTGACTGGAACTATTTTAAAAATAAATAAATATGGACAATAATGTGAAATCTGGTAAGGAGATTTTGGAAGATTTTTTCGCGAATATTTCAAACATTATAAATGTAGATAAAGTACTTGCAGAATCTTTAGCAAACTTATATAAGCAAGGTCTACTGACCGACACCAATATAAAAAATGAACTTCAAAAACTTAGAGAAAAGAATGTCAATAAAAATTAAAAAAATAGCCATAAAAGGAATTCGGGGGGTTCAAAAAACGATGGAACTCCAATTGTCTGAAAAATCAATTCTTATTTACGGAGACAATGGAACAGGTAAGAGTAGTATTTCAGATTCATTTGAGTGGTTCTTTAATGATAAAGTTCGACATTTATCAGAGGATTCTGAAATAGATTTCAAAGATGCATTGAGAAATTCCAACATTGAAGATACAGAAGTTTCTTCGGTTGAAATGATTTTCTCAGAAGCAGATGTTAATTCTACAAAGACGCTGAATTACAAAAAAAATAAACTAGTCTCGGACTTCTCAAATAAGTCGGACGATTTCAATTCTTATTTAAACAATACCCAAAATGAAAATCTTGTTCTTCGTTATCAATTTCTAACGGAATTTATTGATAAAACAAAGGGTGAAAAACTAAAAAGTTTATCTGATGTGATTGGATATGCCGAAGTTAACAAGGCAAAAGAAGTATTGAAGACAGCCTACAACTCAATAAAAACTGAAATTAAAAACCAGAATTACGAATCCCAAATTAACACACAAAAACAAATTCAGATTGAAAAAATTGGTGCTGCTATTGGTGTGGAAAAGAATTTGTTTGAGAAGGTTAATGAGATAATAACACCTTTAAAGTTGGGAGTTGCTGTAAAATCGTTCAAGGACATTGATGCAGTTCTTAATTTGCTTAAAACACGGGTCAACACGATAGTTCTTGACGAATTAAGGTTTCTCGAAAACTGCAAAAATACTTTAACTAATCTGAAAGGTGAGATTAGTTTACTTAACTCAGAGTATGAAAAATACTACATAGAGTTCAATAAAATTGCTGATGATGTTTATAGTATAATGCAAATATTCTTTGCGGAATTACTTAAAGCTGGTCGCTCGGTGATTGAAAAAAAATACCACCTTGACGATACTTGCCCATTGTGTTTACAACCAATGAGTAAGTATAAATTGCTTAAAGATATTCAAAAGAGATTAGCGCAAATAGAAGAATCATTAAAAAAGAAAACTGCCTGTGATGCAGCAAGACAATCAATAATAAATATTTCAAAAGAACGAATAAATAGACTCGAAAATTTGCGTATTGATTCCCATTACAACAACAAGGCTTTTGAACCAATTAAAAAAGCTATTGATTATTTAATAATAAAAATATCTTCTCTTGAAAAAGAGGCAAACGAAAAATTTACGTCAGGAAATAAAATATCAGAGCCTAAAACATTAAAGCTACAAGATGCTGACTTTGCAATATTTACAATTCTAGAATCAAAAATTACAGCATTACAAGCAGTAATGAAAAAAGATAATAATGCTGTAATCTATTCAAATATCTCATCTGCAAAAGATGCTTTTCTTCGCATAAAGAAATTTGAAAAGGAAAGGAAAGTTTTTGAAGACCAGAGGTCATCAATGGAAATCATATACAACGAATTTGTTAAGAAACTAAAGGAAGGTTTAGAGAACTTCATCACTACTTTTTCAGGAACAATAAACGAATACTACCAGTTTATGAATCCAGGTGAACAGTTTCAAGAGTTGAAGATCGTAACCATAGGTGAGGAAGATGAACTTAATGGAATCACCATTGAGTATAAATATAACGATAATTGGGTATCACCACCACAAAAATATTTTAGCGAATCACATCTCAACTGCTTTGGTTTGTCATTCTTTTTAGCTTCTGTTATAGCATTTAATAAAGAAAACAAATTTCTGCTTTTAGACGACGTCATTTCAAGTTTTGACAGCAATCACAGGAAAAAATTTGCGGATTTGATATTTGAAAAATTTTCTGACTACCAAATAATTTTGATGACTCACGAAAACGAATGGTATCAATATGTAAGTCAACTTGCAAAAAGAAAGAGTTGGTTAATCAATGAAATAAAATGGAGCGATACTGAAGGTACATATATCGAAGACAAACCGACAGATTTAAGAGAAATTATTGAAACTAACATAGCCAAGGGTGATATTGATATTACCGGAAATCCAATCAGAAAATATCTCGAACATACGCTTAAAGTAATTTGTGCAAACCTTGAAGTAAAAGTAAATTTTAGATTCAATGAAGTGAATGAAAAGCGGATGCCGGATGAATTACTAAATGACTTGAAATCGAAAATCAATAAAAGTAGTAACGATTTGAAATCAAAAATGCCAATCATTGACAGGATTATTAACTCAAACATCTTAGGCAACTTACTTTCACATGATAACCCATTTTCACCAAAATTAGGCGATCTAAAAGCATTTTGGGCAGACCTTGGGGAGTTCGAAAAGTTATTCTATTGCCAAGAATCGACATGTAAAAAGCCAATGGTTTCTATGAGAAACTATGATACTGTAGCAAAAAAAATTCGTTGTGGATGCGATAAAACAAAATATGACTGGAAAATATAATTAATAAAACAAAAAAGACAAGATTAAAATTAGTGTACTTTATCAGCATTCATTGAACTGTCAAGTAATCCTTGACAGTTCAAAATTATAAACCAAATAGCCCCCAAAACAAGATAACCCAAAAGATTAAGTAGTCAAGTATTCCTTGACTACTAAAAACCCTGAGGCTATTTCATAAATAATTTAATTTCTGCAAGTTGCAAGGAAAAAAAAACCTCATTTTCAAGAAGAACTTATATGTAAATTTGATCTCGTTGAAGTTTGCTAAGTTTAATAAGTAGCAAACAGTCGATAATTAATAAAAGATAGAATGACCTGGACAGACTACATACCGGAGGACATTAAGGAACTTTATGAGATTCATGACTTTAAGCATGCTTCGGCTATCCTGGCAATGGAATTTCGAAAAGAATTTGAAGAAATCTGCCAGGCTTTAAGGGCATTTCGATTCTCTCAGAAAGATATTATTGAAGGAGGTAAAAATGAAAGTCACATTCCTAAAATATTATCATCAATACTTCGACCAATGTCTTGGACCGAGAGAAAATTAGGTGCGGAATTGAATATATTTGAAATAAAAGGCAAAACAAAAGAGCCAAAGGGTTCTTTCAGCCATGGAACTCACAAAGTTGATTATCTTAAAGGAAGAGTTGCATTTGACCTGGAATGGAATAGTAAAGACCAGACTTTTGACCGTGATTTGTATGCTTTACGGGCTTTTTTCGAATATAATGCGATAAGTGTCGGTGTATTGGTCACGCGAAGCAATGAACTGGATCCACTTTTCAGAAAACTCGGAATCATGCCCAAGTATGGCGCGAGTACTACACAAATGGGAAAATTGCTCCCACGCTTGCAAGCAGGTCGAAACGGGGGATGCCCTGTATTAGTATTTGGTATCACATCTAAACTTATAACAGACAATGGATAAACTATCTGCAGCGGAGGATTTCAGAAGATTTGCGGAGGGGAAGAAGTTTGCGACTATCCTTGCAGATCCACCCTGGCAATTTGAGAACAGGACAGGCAAAATGGCGCCAGAGCATAAGCGGTTGTCCAGGTATTCTACATTAACCCTGGAAGAAATAAAGAAAATACCTGTAAAAGAGGCAGTAGAAGATTCGGCGCATTTATATTTATGGGTTCCCAATGCCTTGCTCTCAGAAGGATTAGAAGTTATGAAAGCCTGGGGATTCACCTATAAAACAAATCTGATTTGGTACAAGGTAAGGAAAGACGGTGGTCCGGACCGCAGAGGCGTTGGCTTCTATTTCAGAAATGTTACGGAAATGATATTATTCGGTGTCCGGGGAAAGAATGCCAGAACACTTAAGCGGGGCAGAACACAGGAAAATATGATCATTAAGCAGAAAAGGGAACACAGCCGCAAACCCGATGAACAATATGAGCTGATTGAAGCCTGCAGCTGGGGCCCATTTCTCGAAATGTTCGCACGGGGCTCTCGTCCTGAATGGGTCTGCTGGGGAAACCAGGCTGAAGACTATTCCATCGAATGGGAAACCTATAAAAACCATTCACAGAATGGGAAGAAAGACAGGCCTATTTTACCTTTGAAAATAAAAAAGCCCCAAACAGCTGAACAGCTTAGGTTACTGGAAGGGAAATCGAAATATCTCAAGAAATTAAAAAAGGATATTTGAACCTAAGCTTAATATCCATCAATCCATTGGCATTTCTATCTTTGATCATTTTGTTAAGGTCAACAAAATGATCCGAAGTTTATACTTTACTTTGCAAAGGAATATGTAGGATAAACCTTAAAAATCAGAACAATCAAAACAATCCGAAACACTAACTCAAAGAATCATGCAATCAAAAATCTCCACAATCATTCATTACAACCGCGATGAAAACAGCTTTACTGCCCGGTTTTTCGAAAGGTTGATTATCCGCTTTGAGAATAACAAGGAGGATTTCAATAAATTTTTATATTTAATTGAAGAAGCAGCAACAGCAAACAATAAGGAAGTCCTGAAAAACAAAACACTTCAGCCACCGTCTTTCAGGAACCTGCAGTATGAAGACAGCATGCCTTTCCTGGAAAATGTTGATTTATATTCTTACTGTAAAAGGAGCGGAATTGACATTAAAATTGATAAAGAGACCATAGATAAAACCGAATTTGATTTTGTCATGACGGCTGTCGACGATAAAAAGAAAAGCACTATCATCGTGTTTGAAGTGAAATGCTTTACCGATTTGAAATGGTCTGAAATTAACAGGCAAAACGACATTTTAAAGAAATATCAAGCAGCCGGGTTGTACGACAATTTTTATCACATCGCATTAATCTCTTATGAGAACTTGGTAAGGGGAAAGGTGCCCAGGCAAGCCTTTCCCGGAGTGAAAAACTTCTCCATTGTAACCTGGGAAGATGTGAAAAGTTTAATTGATTTTGGCCGGATTAGGAAAGAAATAGAATTCAGTTTGATGAAGAAAGTAATTCATCTTGATGGGGAAGGAAAAACGAAACGGACTCTGATAAAAACGCTATAAAGAACAAAATTTAGTCCAAAAGTATCTCCTTTAATTTTCATGAATCAATTAATTTTTTAGACAGTCTGGTATAAAGTAACTTTGAAAAACTAGTTAGATATGAATTATCAATTTGAAAGCAGTAAAGACGAATTTTTGATTGAAGAGTTAATAATATTCAGCTTAAATGCCGGGCTTCAAACAAGAAACAAGTCATTCCCGATTTATAACACTGAATTTAAAAATTCAAATCAAACAAAATGTATTAGAAATTATATAAAGGATTTTTTGCTTAAGTATCTGAGCAATTATTCATCAATTGACGAAAATAATCATGTGCAAAAGATAAATGAGTTGTCTGATTCTATTTCCACAAAGTATTCTGAGATACTTTATAAAAATAGGTTCCGAATAGGAATAAGTCAAAAAATAATTAATCTTTTTTTAAAATACATGTGGGCGATTGGCAAGATTGATATGCCTTTCCATTGCCCCATAGATAATATTGTTAAATCGAAATTACAGAAAGAGGTAAATGGGCATTCGCTGAAAGATTGGACTGAAATTGATGATATTAAAGAGTATCTTAAATATATCGAGATCATTAGATTAAAATCAATTGAATCTAAAATTACTATCGCTCAATGGGAGTTGGAGAATTGGCGAAGAAAATAAAATAATACTTTGACCAGTTCGAAGGGCTTTATGTTGCCAAGCCCAATTCCCTTCATGTCTTCTTCGCGGAACTTCATGTAATAATCCAAACCACATAGACCGGCATATTAGTGACAAGCCTGCATATATAGAATTTTTCCCATTTTTTGGTTATCTTTGTAAATAACATTATGATTCAAAGAGTTTACATAGACACCTCGGTCATTGGTGGATGTTTTGATGAAGAATTCATGGATTGGTCCAACAAACTTGTCAGGGAATTCCTGACTGGTCAAAAAATTGCCATTATATCTGATATTACCATTGACGAAGTTATGGATGCACCTAAGCCTGTCCGGGATAAACTCGATGAAATCATTAACGGTGAGTTTAAAGAGTTAATACCTGCTGATCAGGAAGTAAAAGAACTAGCTGAAATTTATATCCTGGAAGGGGCTGTTTCAAGAAAATATTATGAAGATGCCCTTCATATTGCTATGGCTACAATTCACAAAGCATCAGTACTGGCTAGCTGGAATTTTAAACATATTGTCAACCTTGAACGTATCAGACAATACAATGCAGTAAATATTAAAAAAGGTTATGCATTGCTTGAAATCAGAAGTCCTCGCGAAATTGTAAAAATTGAAGATAATGAGTAAAAAGAAATTTGATTGTGTTGAATTAATGCGAAAGATACGGGATAAACGTCATTCTGAATATGAAAAGAATCCTTTATTGCGCGAGAAAAGGCTTGCTGCAATCAGGAAAAAATATAGCATTAAAAAGAAAACAGAAATGAAGGCCAGCCACTAATAAGTGAGACTTCGTGTGGCGCCAGCTCAATCCCCTTTGGGTCTTCTTCGCGGAACTTCGTGTCCAGTTGGCAGTTGGACAGTTGGCAGTCGTTATAAAACCCGGAACAACCACCAAATGAAGCAGATGATGCCCGCCCCCCAGTACCACCCGAAAAAGCCGAGAAGATAATCGAAATCAATCCGCTCGAGCAGACACCGGTGCTTCGTTGTCCGACCCAATGCAGCCCTGACCTCCTCGCCTTCAACAAGCAATTGATTTTCCCTGATGTTCTTAATCCAAATCCTGCTGTCAGGAATATCCGGCACGCCTGTCTCCTTAGCCCGGTCAATGCAATCTTCTAGGTCGCCAGGCTGGTATCCTAATCTGACTCCTTCAATCACCGACATCAGGTGATGGCTCAGATATCCACATAACTTCCTGCAATCGTCCCGCTCTACAAATTCGCAGATGCTCGTTTTGTCAACTGGTTTAAGCTGTACCAGGGCGGATGCCCAATTCTGCAAACGGATATGGCAACGACTCATTCCCAAGTGAATGAAGACCATAGTTTCAGTTGACAAATCGCCACGTGCAAGCGAAAGGGCCAGGAACAATCCGGATAGCACACTTAATATCACTGCTTCAAATGATGGCGCAAGAATGATAGCCGAATTGCCTGATTTGAGTGCAACAAATACATAGCCTAACAGCAAAATGGAAAAGTGTTCAAATACTTCATTTCTGTTCCGCCGAAGGGCAGCAAACAGAATCTTGATACCAATTACAGGAGGCAAGAGATCGTCAGACCGAACGTCAGCCAATAACTTCAGGATGATGACCAGGCCACTGCCTGCGGCCAATACGTCAACGACAGTCATGATGTAAGGATTCTCTGTTATTCCACATTGAAGATCGCCGCAGAGCAAAAGAATGGCCAGGAGCGGCCCCATCGCTAAAAAAGCAAAGAGTATGCCCGTGAGGATCAGGAGCAGGTTTCGAAACAAAAGAAATGGGCCTGCGATTACGACATTAATCCAGAACCATCGCGGCTCTTTCGGCGCAAAGATGGATACTATTCCATTATGGCGGTCACGAAACGCCCTTAGCATTGCCGGCACCCCAAAACCCACACAGGCAAGAATGACGTAATAGAGTACTTCACTGAATCGCTCTGATATCAGCGATGAACAAAGGGCCAGAACGGTCGCGAGAATTGGCGCGGCAAAGCTGATAACGAAGATGAGTACACTGAACTCTTCGTTCTGTTTTTTCGCTTGCCGATACAGTTTCAACGCCTCACGCGGGTTTTCACTTTCGGCGCTGATGGCTGACATAATGCGTTCCCGGATGGTGACGAATTCCCTGTATGTGTAGTCTACCCCATCAATGGTGTCTTTAATAGTCCAATAAGCAAGATAGCTACCCCCTGCAAATAATATTAAACCGAGAAAGAATACGAATATTTCTTCTAATTTGGGTCCCGGCTCAAGAAAGCCAATTTCGGGGTGATGAGGATTGTAGTAAACCTCGACCTGATTGTAGGGTGCATATTTTGTTTTGATGCTCTCTTCTGCTTTTTCTTTTGTGAAAAGGCGGTCTTTCGGGTTGTGAATGTAACTTCCTTCAAACTTTTTATCGCCGACAGAATACTCGTACAATAGACGCACATACATACTTCTATATAGCGGCCCTTCTTCAAGTTCCGAATTCAATACCGTCCCCGTTGTTGTTGGCCAATTTATTCTAATTAGACCTTCTGCCAGAGGAATACTTACTCTTAAAAAGAATAAACCAAGTATGACACATAATAGATGCTTGACCAGCGGTATTAACGGGATTTTGCGGCCTTTAATGACTATGCACATATTGTTATTTCCCAGTGAATTCTATGACCTGGAATACGGAATTCATCCTGACCGCCGCCTCAGGACCCGGGGACTCATGGATATCCTTGGCACTGATGCAGATGTCACACACCTGGCAGCCCCTTCTGATAGTCGGTCTAACTACTGAATAGATTGCAAAATTGCAGTCTATCCCTTGTTAGTCCTATGTTAAACATTAATTTCTTATAAAAATAATGATTTGTAAAATCACAGCAACAAAATAAATTATAAAAACGTCTGAACCAAATCCCGTAACCCTCAATATTTAGCCAATAACTTGCACATATTTCCAATATCTCCTTATATTTACATGGACCAAGGAAGGTCTTTGACAGACTGCCACCAGCTACTAATACATCAGTCAACGGATTGAGAGATCCTCAGATAAAATCACGGATGGAAAAATTGTTCAAAATGATCGAAGAACGGGGATGGAAAAGCCGGATTGTTCCTATTGTTCGTCTCGCTGACTTGAAAGAGGCGATCTTAGGCCGCTACGAGAAAAGACTCATCGACGAATCGCTCTACCGGGAGCAACTCGGTTTTTTCTCTTTCGATCCCCCGGCAGACCTTCCTGGCGCTCGCTCGATCATCATCGTAGCTGTGCCCACACCTCAGATGCGAATTATCTTCAACTGGCAAGGTGGACGTGTGCCGGTGGTCGTACCGCCTACTTACGTAAGCTACACGCCACGTACAAAGAGCGTCCAGGAAGTGCTGGCGACCTGGCTAAAGCCGGAAGGCTACCATCTGGCGAAGCCAAAGCTGCCGCTCAAGACGCTTGCCGTGCTTAGTGGATTGGCTGACTATGGCCGCAACCACATCTGCTATGTACCCGGCATGGGGAGCTTCCTGCAGCTCGTGGGCGCCTTTTCGGATTTGCCCTGCGATGCCAGACTGCCTGCCCCGAGAACAGAACCGTGCTGGAGTGGTTCGAAGACCGGGCCGGGTTCTCCGAGTTGGAGACCGCTCTCTTCCTCCAATCTGTGCCGCTTGACCGGCTCCCTCCGGAAACGGTCGCCAAGATAAAAAGCCTGGAAATCAATGAAGACTACCGGCTTCTTTGCCGGAATTTGTCGATGATCATCGGACGGGAGAAATGTGAAAGATGAATCCATCCCCATGTGCCGGGACGATAGTCTTGCGATCGACAGTCAGCGGTCAGCAGTCAGCAGTCAGCGGTTAGCATTAAAAAATATAGCAATTTAACAATTTAACAATTAACACTCAAAATTTAACCACTAACCACTAACTAATAACCAGTAACCAATAATCAAATTTGAATGTATTTCCAGAATATCTCCCTAAATTTAAATGAATCTATGAAGGTTTTTACCAGACTGCCATTGCACTACATATGAGTTACAGCGCTTTTCTTCTATGAAGTTATCGGGGTGTATTGTATAAATAAAAAGTAGGGGAGTATAGTGGAGTAAAAATTAGGTTTTAAGAAAACCATATTGTAATTTTATGTCGTTAATAAACGGGCATAAGCTAGTTTTTCGAGATGCACTGGATAACTAAACAAATGACTATAAATAAATACATCATAATCATAGCAACAGTTTTGACACAAAATATTTATTTATTTTCTCAAAACATACCCTCATTTCGAATTACTAATTGGAATTCTCCTGGCAGTTCTGCGTCATTCAATTTTCAGCAAAGTGTAACACTCACTTCGTTTGGAGCTGATACAAGTGGATTTGTTGCTTGTGACGACGCACTTCAACAAGCTATAAATGCACTAAATGGTCCGGGTGAAATATTTGTCTCCAAAGGTACCTATTTGTTTGAGCAAACCATTGAACTTCCTGATTCAATCCTTATTCAAGGAGAAATTGATTCGTTATCGCTGTGCCCTTTAGTCCGGTTCAAACTTTCACCGGGAAATAATAATCACGGAATTAAGATAACAGGAAGTGAAATAAATACAAATTGCACCATAACTTATCCATTAATTCAAGGTCAACAAAAACTATTTGTGAACCAACCGCAGATATTCGCTGAAGGCGATTTTATAAGATTAGTACCATTTGATGACAGTTTATTGGTGAATAATTCATGGGCTTATCATTCCACAGGCCAGATATTTCAAATTTTGCAGATTAATGGTGATAGTTTATTACTTAACAAACCTTTTAGAAGGTCATATAATGGAAATAATTTACCTGTAATCTATAAACTTACACCCCGACATCAGGTACATATAAAATGTATAAAAATAGAGCGCTTAGATACTACTACGTCTCAATCCTCAAATATTTACATCAACAGTGCAGCCGATTGTAGCATAAGCGGTATCGAAAGTTATTACTGCAATTTCGCTCATATCGATATTCTAAACTCAATTCACGTATCTGTTGAAAATAGTTTCTTTAAAGATGCACATTCTTATGGTTCGGGAGGAAAAGGATATGGCATAATGCTTCAGTCCACTTCAGGCGATTGTTTTATTCATCAAAATAATTTCGAGCATCTGAGACATTCTATGATCTTACAATCGGGTGCAAACGGGAATATTTTGGCGTACAATTACTCTACAGATCCATATTGGACAGAAACCTCCCTTCCTCCAAATTCGGCAGGAGATTTAGTTTTACACGGTAATTATGTTTATATGAATCTTTTGGAAAGCAATGTCGTTCAGAATATAGTCATTGACAATAGTCATGGTATTAATGGACCTTTCAATACTTTTTACAGAAACAGAGCAGAGTTGTATGGTATTTTTATGAATTCTTCTCCGGCTTCAAACGGACAAAATTTTATAGGCAACCAGGTAACTAATACTTCATCTCCCTTTTTAGGGTTTTATGCTTTGCAGGGTAGTGACCATTTCGAATATGGCAATATGATAAAAGGAAATGTGATACCAACTGGCACAAATGAGCCCAATGATACAACAATGTTTGGTTATGTTTTTAATTCATTTTATGAATATATTTCTTCTGTACCACCAATAAAAAATAATAACTGGCAAACTCAAACTCCATTGATAGAGGCTCATTATCGATATCAGGTATCTGATAAAAAAGCAATTTGTAATGACATCATATATGTACCTACATTGATTATGGAACCGAAGGAGATGATCAATAGAGAATTTGATGTTTACCCTAATCCTTTTACAAATGAATTTATCGTAAAAAATAAATCAGATAGAACGGACTATCTCATTAAAGTATACAACACATTAGGTCGATTAGTTTATTCAGAGATATTGAGTGGTGAAAATAATATTATTGATACCAAAGAATTGAATTCGGGGATGTATTTTTTATATATTGAAGGTCAGGAAAAGTTCATATTTAAGATATTGAAGTATTAATACTATGAAACAGAAACCTAAATAAATGATATTCTTATGAAAACACTTGTCCGGATTCTTATGTTAACGGTCCTGGTAGTTGGAATTTCTACAGGATGTAAAAAAGAGACAAATAATGAACCTGTCGACACATTTGAAGGAGGGAAACTTTTCAAAAGTCCTTCCGGATCATTCTACATTGCCGAACTGCATGGGACATTCCACCAGATGGGGCGGCAATATGGGCTGATGCTGAAGCAGCAGCTTGGGCAATTTTACAATGAGGCTGTAGTCGATTTTCTGATAGGAGAAAAAGAAATAAAATATGAAGATCTGGTAACCTCTGGAAGGTTTTATTATGAGCAGTTTCCCCAGATTTTTAAAGAGTACCTGGATGGGATAGCTGAAACCAGCGGACTGGATGTAGATCAAACGTATATTATGTCTTCGGTTTTTCTCATGATCCACAACACCGGATGCAGTAGTCTCTCAGCCTGGGGAGATTATACACCCGATCATACCGTGGTAACCGGGCGAAACCTTGATCTGGCCTCAACGAATTTAAGCAGGTTCAGCAAGTACTTCCATGTGGTTGTCTGGAACCCGACAGGCTATCCTGCATCTGTCGCCAATATCGATTTCATCGGATCGGTTTTTTATCAGACTGCCATCAATAATAAAGGGATCTTCCTGGAACTGCAGAATGGCCAGCACTCCGATACAACGAGCAGCGAGGGCCGGGAAAACACCAACCATATCCTCCTGGAAAGTCTTTTCAGGAATACTTCCGGCACCGGGGTTGATGCCTGGTTTAATACTACACTTCCTGAGGTCGGACTGATCATGAATGCCTCTTTCCCTGACCATGCTACCATTTATGAATGGGCAACCTACCGGGTAGTTCCGAGGCAGGCTCAGGGGCTGATCGCCGCCACCAACGACTTTGTCGATCCATCATGGCACAATTACCCGATTATATTCTATGATTCAACCAATGAGGGAATAGGGTTAACCTATACCCGCCGGACCAACCTGATGAACCATGGAGAGTTGAATAAAGGGAACATTACTCCCCAAAAAATGATGGAGATTTTTGATATTACGATTCCTGACGGGGGAGCAACTTTTCCGGAAGGAGGCCTGGTTAAGACCATTTATTCAGTTGTAGCTCAGCCATCGGAGTTAAAAATATGGTTGAAAGTACCTGGGTATTCAGAATGGGATGAGATCGACCTTAAAAAGTATTTCGTAAACTAAGAGATCAGCCTCAATATTTTTTGCGATACTTTTTGACATTTTCGCAACAGACAATAGAAATAGTGGAGACCAGCGACCACTTCAAAAACGGGGCGATTGCGAAAAGCCAAACGAGTAGGATTTTAACAACTAAAAAGAAAATAAAAATGGAACAGATAAAAGTATTTATAGTTAAAAGAAGAAAGTCAGTTCATTTAAAAATAATAGCGGCAATATTTATAGTAGTAACTGTAATAACTGCGACCCCGGATACTATTGCACAAAATGACGGTCATCCGCTTATAGCACCCTTTGAAGGATCCTATATTGAAAGCCAGGAAGCGAAAGAGTTTGATGAACAGCAGCTTGTGATCGGCAAAGTTCAACAAGATGGCACAGTTAAGACTGAGAAGATCGAAGGAAAAGTTACCAGGATCGATTATCGGGATCCGGACAACCGCTCTTCACTTGAACGTATGCGCAACTACGAACAGGCATTAATGAAAGGCGGGTTTGAGATTATTTATAACTGCAGTAATGAAGAATGCGGACCTGAAATTCAGATTGAAACGATTGGTTACTATCCTCCCGAGCGTTACCTGACTGCATTTCTAAAAAGAGATGAAGGCAATGTTTGGATTGGTGTATTTGTAGCGGCAGGTCCCTGGACAAAGATTAGAATAGTCGAGGAGAAGCCGATGGAAACAGATATGGTTAAAGTTACAGCGGACATTCTTAAAACGAATATTCTTAAAGATGGTCACATGGCTGTTTATGGAATCTACTTTGATACAGGTAAATCCGATATCAAGCCGGAATCCTCTGAAACGATTAAAGAAATCGCCACTCTTCTTCAAAAAAATCCTTCACTACAAATTTATATAGTTGGCCACACGGATAATACAGGCAATATTAAAGACAATATGGAGCTTTCAAATAAACGCGCTGCCGCGGTGGTTACAGATTTGATAACCCGCTATAAGATTGAAACATCACGTCTTGAAGCTGGCGGAGTTGGTCCTTTAGCACCGGTTGCAACGAACGATACTAAAGAAGGAAAAGAGCTAAACAGAAGAGTTGAAATAGTAAAAAAATAATATCTGAAAAAATTGAAATCAGGGAGGATTGCCGGATAATTGATGAAAATTTTTCATATTTAAACGATTAGTTAATAAAATGAAAAAAAAACTGAAAAATGCTTTTTTCAAAATTTGGTACTGGTATATTAGTGCTGTTGATACAAAAGCCGAAGTCACTTTTATGAACTATGGTTATTCGAAGGATAATGATAAAATCAAACTTGATGAAAATGATAAAAAATTCAGATACTCAGCACAACTTTATGATTTTGTTGCAAGCAGTATAGATATTAAAGGGAAAGATATTTTAGAAGTGGGTTGTGGACGTGGAGGTGGTTTATCATATATTAATCGCTATTTATCACCAAACTCAGCAATTGGGTTAGATTTGAATAAAACAGCAATTGAATTTTGCAAAAAATATTATTCAAATGAAAAAATTAATTTTTTACAAGGGAATGCACAATCCTTACACTTTCAGGATAATACTTTTGATGTGGTAATAAATGTTGAGTCTTCGCACCGTTATTCTAAAATGGATAGATTCTTAAAGGAAGTATATCGTGTTTTAAAACCAGGTGGCTATTTTCTTTTTGCTGATTTCAGGCATGAAAATGAACTTGAAAAACTAAAAATACAATTGAAAAATTCAAATTTTATACTTGTAAAAAAAGAAATAATTACAGCAAATGTTTTAGAAGCATTAAAATTATCCTCAACCGAAAGGGAAAATTTAATACGAAAGTTAGCACCAAAATTTTTGCATGGTTTAGGGAAAAAATTCGCTGCAACGGAGGGAAGCACGTCTTTCAACAAATTTGCCACACAAGAATTTGAGTACTTGTATTATATATTGATGAAGTAATATTTTTAAACCTACCTCCCGATCATCTTCATCGGGTTCACCCATTCGTCAAATTGTTCAGGGGTTACCAGCCCTGATTCAAGTGCGGCCTCACGCAGGGTTTTGTTCTCTGTGTGTGCTTTCTTGGCAATCATGGCTGCATTATCGTAACCGATCTTTGGGTTCAGTGCCGTTACCAGCATCAGTGAATTCTCCAGGTTCTTCTTGATATTTGGCAGGTTCGGCTCGATGCCGATGACGCAGTTATTGTTGAAAGAAACACAGGCATCGCCAAGCAGCCTCGCTGATTGCAGCAGGTTGGCAATCATGACCGGCTTGAAGACATTGAGCTGGAAATGGCCGTGCGTGCCGCCTATATTGATAGTTACATCATTCCCGAGTACCTGGGCGCAAACCATTGTCATCGCTTCAGGCTGGGTCGGGTTGACCTTTCCGGGCATGATAGAAGATCCGGGCTCATTGGCGGGCAGGACGATCTCGCTGTAGCCGCAACGCGGGCCGGATGCGAGCAGGCGCATGTTGCTGGCAATATGCATCAGGCTTACGGCCAGGGTTTTCAGGGCGCCGGAAGATTCAACGACGGCATCATGGGCCGAAAGGGATTCAAACTTGTTGGCGGCCGTGATGAAAGGATATCCCGTAAGTTCTGCGATTTTCTTTGCAACCAGTTCGGAGTATCCTTTAGGGGTATTGATACCTGTCCCGACAGCCGTTCCGCCCAGGGCCAACTCAGCCAGGTGTGGTAAGGTGTTTCGCATTGCCTTAATTCCATATCCTAGTTGGGCAGCATAACCGGAGAATTCCTGGCCTAATGTCAGCGGTGTGGCATCCATTAAATGAGTACGGCCGGTCTTAACAATATTATTGAAGGCTTCGACTTTCTGTAAAAGGGTTTTCTGAAGCAGTTCAACACCGGGAATGGTAGTCCCGACGATCATCTTGTACCCGGCAATGCTCATGGCGGCAGGGAAAGTATCGTTGGATGACTGTGATTTATTCACATCATCGTTTGGATGGATAAAGCGCTGGCCTTCGCCCAGTTTGTTGCCTAAAAGCACATGTGCCCGGTTGGCAACCACTTCGTTGACGTTCATGTTCGATTGTGTGCCGGAGCCGGTCTGCCAGATGACGAGCGGGAAGTTGTCGTCAAGTTTGCCTTCGATAATCTCATCACAGACTTTGCAAATGATATCGCATTTCTCTTTCGGCAGCACACCCAAATCGAAATTTGTGAGCGCAGCAGCTTTTTTCAGGATGCCGAAGGCCCGGATGATTGGGACAGGCATTGAGCCCGGATCGCCTATTTTAAAATTCATCACCGATCTTTGGGTTTGTGCACCCCAATATTTATCGGCCGGTACTTCCACTGTTCCCATTGTGTCTTTTTCTATTCTGGTATTCATTTTAAGTTGATTTTGGTTAATATTATCTTTTTAATTCCAAATTCCAAGTTTCAAATTTCTGACTGCCGACTGTCAACTGCCAACTATTTAATTCCCTCCGAATTCCATCAGGTACGCTTTGAGAAAATCATCAATCTCCCCATCCAGCACAGCCTGGGCATTGCCAACTTCGTGGTCGGTGAGATGGTCTTTTACCATCTTATATGGGTGCAGGACATAAGAGCGGATCTGCGAGCCCCATTCGATCTTTTTCTTCCTGCTTTCAATCTCGGCCTGCGCTTCCCTTTTCTTGCGCAGTTCTATCTCGAAGAGCTGTGATTTCAGCATCTGTATGGCTTTTTCCCGGTTCTGCAATTGGGAGCGGGTTTCCTGGCATTCGATGATGATGCCGGAAGGCTCATGCTTCAGCCGGACTGCTGTTTCGACCTTATTCACATTTTGCCCGCCGGGACCGCTGGAACGGAAGGTATCCCAGGTTATATCTGTCGGAATTATTTCAATATTGATGTTTTCGTCGACCATTGGGTAAACATAAACCGAAGCGAAGGAGGTATGCCGGCGGTTGGCGGAGTCGAAAGGAGATAACCGCACCAGGCGATGGACGCCGTTTTCGCCTTTAAGATACCCAAAAGCATATTCCCCATCGATTTCAATGGAGACAGATTTGATGCCGGCCACATCACCGTCCTGCCGGTCCAGTTCCTTAACTTTGTGGTTATGAAGCTCAGCCCAACGGACATACATCCGCATGAGCATCTGGACCCAGTCCTGGCTTTCCGTGCCGCCTGCACCTGAGTTGATCTGAAGGATGGCGCTAAGCTTATCTTCCTCCCGGCTGAGCATGTTAAGGAACTCAAGATTTTCGATTACCTTCATGGTCTTATCAGCCTGCCTGTCGATTTCCTCTTCGGAAGCTTCCCCGGCCTGGTAAAATTCATAAATGACCGTCAGATCTTCAAAAGAAGACATGGCCTCATCATAAGCATCCGTCCAACGCTTGATATCGCGGATCGAACGTAAAGTCTCCTCGGCTTTTTTGGGATCGTTCCAGAAATCAGGAACCTGGGTCAGCTCTTCTTTTTCTCGGATGGTTTGTTTCTTCCGGTCGACGTCAAAGGAACCTCCTCAAAGCATCGAGCCTTTGATTCAGTTCTTTGTAGGTTTCCTGCGTGATCATGGGTACGATTTATGATTATAGGAGCAAAGATAAAGCATTTCTTGTTCAAGGGTTCCAAATTTCAATTTTCAAATTTCAATTTTCCAATCACCTGCTTCACTAATCCATAATGATATCCTTTCTGGATCCCGTAAGCAATCAGCTTTTGCTTTCGTTTGAAAGGGTCTGTTTCCCGCAGTTCACGGTTCTTTCTCTGTAGCAATTCTTTGAGCGTTTCAGCATATTCTTCATCATCGATCTCTTCCAGCCCGATCTGGATGATCAGGTCAGGGACCTGCCGTTTCTCCAGCTCGTAAATGATCTTTGTCTTTCCCCAATGGTTGATACGGAATTTACCGCTGGCATAGCTCCGGGCAAACCGTTCCTCGTTGAGATAATCTTCCCGGATCAACTGCTCGATGATCTTATCGGCCCGCTTCCGCCCGACCTTCCACTCCCGGAGTTTATCTGCCACATCAGTGATGCAACGCTCCTGGAACGCGCAGAACCCACGAACTTTGCTTAAGATATAGTCAGATTCTGATTCCATCTTCCTTCTTCATGCTCATTTTCAATCGTTCATAAAAATAAGAAAAAAAAGGAGGTTCCGATCAATTCCGGCCATCTTTATTAATTTTATCCAAAAAAATTTAAAATGGACCGGAAAGAAAGTTTAAAAGCCTCGATTGACAAGGGATATGCATGCCAGGGTGGAACTCAATCAAACAACTTCATCTCATCCAGCACGGTCATCACTTCTTTGACCGAATTAGCGGAATCTTCAACGAGTTTCATCTCGGGTTTGGTAAGTTCAAGCTGGATGATCTCCTCGATACCATTTTTGCCAAGTTTCACGGGAACGCCCAAATAGACATTCTTCAGGCCATATTCACCGTTAAGATAGGCGCAGACCGGGAAAACGCGCTTCTCATCATCAACAATGGCTTCTACCATCTGTGCCACAGCCGCCCCGGGAGCATACCAGGCTGAAGTGCCCATCAGGTTGACCAGTTCTCCGCCGCCTTTGCGGGTCCTGTCAATAATCTTGTCAATTTCTTCTTTATTCAGCAGCTCGGTAACCGGGATCCCGCCAACTGAAGTGTATCTTCTCAAAGGCACCATCGAATCGCCATGGCTCCCCATTAACATGGCATGGACATCTTTTGGGGAAATATCAAGGGCTTCAGCAATGAAAGCTTTATACCGACCCGTGTCAAGGATACCGGCCATGCCGAAAACCTTGCGAGAATCTTTATTCGCAGCTTTATAGGCTACGTAGGTCATAACATCAAGAGGGTTTGAAACGATAATGATGATGGCGTCAGGTGAATACCGGATAGAACGCTCAACTACTTCTTTTACGATTGAGGCATTGGTTTTGATCAGATCATCACGCGTCATGCCTGGCTTACGCGGCACCCCTGAAGTGATTACAATGACCCCTGACCCTTTGGTTTTCAGGTAGTCATTAGTATAACCGCGGACCCGCGTGTTAAAATTGACGATGGATGATGTCTGCCAGATATCCAGTGCTTTTCCTTCAGCAACACCTTCTTTGATATCAAGTAATACTACTTCCCGGGCAAGGTCTTTGTGGGCAATCACGTTGGCGCAGGTAGCCCCGACATTCCCGGCCCCGATGACGGTAATCTTATTCATAAGCGTATCTTTTTTATTTTTTTTCCTGTTAGTACTCAAGCTGGAAAGATTCTATGCATGCAAATATAAAGATATTAACAGGAATGAAAGATAATTTTATCGGCAACTTTTATCCCCTGCCAGCCGGGCTTTCACGCAAATTGCATCGATGGCGCTGACACAGACCATATTCACGATCTCAGTGACTGAACTGCCGATCTGAAGGACATGAACAGATTTGTTCATACCGTTAATCACCGGTCCGATAACTTCTGCATCGGCAATGACCTGCAGTAGTTTGTACGCAATGTTACCAGCAGTAAGGTAAGGGAAGATGAAAACATTGGCCGGACCGTCGACTAGTTTGGAGAAGGGGAAATGTTCTTTCTGGATTTCGGGATTCAGGGCAACATTTACCTGCATTTCGCCATCCACGACCAGGTCAGGATAGAATTT
This sequence comes from Bacteroidales bacterium, assembly GCA_023229505.1. Taxonomy (NCBI): domain Bacteria; kingdom Pseudomonadati; phylum Bacteroidota; class Bacteroidia; order Bacteroidales; species Bacteroidales bacterium. The sequence goes on from JALNZD010000041.1 coordinate 20,018, forward strand.
GTGGAGATAAGCGACGGCATCGCGCTGCATATCGGGCACCCTGCCTGGATAAGACCCGAAGTTGGAGTAAGACACAAATGCGACCCTCGGTTTGATCTTGAATTGTTCAACAGCGAAAACCGTTTGCAGGGTTATCTCGATCAGGTCTTCCATGGAGGGATTTTTGTTCACCGAGCAGTCAGCAAAGAAGAAAGATCCTTTTTTTGTGTTGATGATGTACATTCCGGAAACCAGCCTGGCTCCCGGTTTTTTGCCAATTACCTCGATAGCAGGATTAAGTGTGTCGGGATAACTCCTGACGAGGCCGGAGATCATTGCATCAGCCTGGCCGGTTTCAACCATCATGGGTGCAAAATAATTGCGATGGATGAGCAATTCTTCGGCTGTCTCTAATGTGACACCATAACGCTGCCTTTTCTTATTCAATACTTCAGCGAATTCACATCTGCGGGCGGCTTCTTCATCCGACCGGGGGTCAATGATTTCGATGCCATCCAATTCCAGTTGGTTGTCAATGATAATCTTCCGGATTTTTTCAACATTGCCTAAGAGAACAGGAACGGCAAGATTTTCATTCATCACGATTTCTGCGGTCTTGCACATATTATAATTTTCAGCCTGGGCGAAAACCACCCGTTGCACATCATGCGCCGCACGGGTCCTGATCTGCCTGGTCAAAGGATTACTGAGCCCCATTCGTTTACTCAGTTCATCCTGGTAAGCATCCCAATTTGTGATGGGTTTACGGGCAACACCTGAATCCATGGCGGCTTTGGCAACAGCCGGGGCAACCCACAAAATAAGCCTCGGATCGAGGGGTTTTGGAATGATATAATCTTTGCCGAACTTAAGATTTTTTTGCAAATAGGCAATATTTACCTCTTCCGGAACCGGTTCCTTTGCTAATAGCGCGAGAGCATGGGCAGCGGCCAGTTTCATCTCTTCATTGATCTTGGTGGCCATGACATCCATGGCGCCCCGGAAAATAAAAGGAAAACCAAGTACATTGTTAACCTGGTTGGGATTGTCAGACCGGCCGGTAGCCATAATTAAGTCGTCGCGGGTGGATACGGCTTCATCATAAAGAATTTCAGGCACAGGGTTGGCCATCGCGAAAACAATGGGGTGAGGTGCCATGGAGATAAGATATTCTTTTTTCAAAGCACCGGCCACTGAAAGTCCAAGAAACACATCAGCGCCACGTAAAGCTTCTTCGAGAGTATGAATATCACGGGTAGTGGCGAAGAAGCGTTTATAAGGATTTAAATCGGTCCGGTCGGCACGTAAAACTCCTTTGCTGTCAACCATAATTACGTTTTCATGCTTTATACCCAATGATAAGTAAAGCTTCGTGCAGGAAATGGCAGCAGCCCCGGCCCCATTCACCACCACGATGATTTCTTCGATTTTTTTCCCCGTGATCTCGAGGGAATTGAGCAAACCTGCTGCCGTGATAATGGCTGTCCCGTGCTGATCGTCATGCATGACAGGGATATCAAGCGCTTCCTTAATTCTGTCCTCTATTTCGAAACATTCCGGTGCCTTGATATCTTCAAGATTTATCCCACCGAATGTTGGAGCAATGGCAATAACAGTTTCCACGAACTTGTCAATGTCTTTCGTGTTCACTTCAATATCGAAAACGTCAAGATCGGCAAAAATTTTGAACAACAATCCTTTCCCTTCCATTACGGGCTTGCCGGCTTCCGGGCCGATATCACCAAGGCCAAGAACGGCCGTTCCATTCGTGATCACAGCCACAAGATTGCCTTTGATGGTATATTTGTATACATCTGCCGGGTTCTTTTGAATTTCAAGACACGGTATGGCAACTCCCGGTGTATAGGCCAGAGAAAGATCTTTCTGCGTGCTGTAAGGTTTGGTCGGTATGACTTCCAGTTTTCCCGGCCGGCCCTGGGAATGATATTCCAGTGCTTGTTTGCTTGAGAGGGTATCCATTTCTATACGGTTTTATTGTTAAGAAATTAACAGAAATAGCAAAAATAATATTTTCAATTCATTTCCGATCATGAATGAAAGGAAGATTAGTTCTAAATTAAATTTATATTTTTGCCCGGCCAAACATCATTAATTCAGAAATTTCTCATCATGTACGAATATATCCAGGGTAAACTAGTTGAAATTAATCCCGTGTATGCTGTATTAGATACCGGAGGAACAGGATTCATCCTGCAGATCACATTAAATACATTCACTAAAATCTCAGGTTTGGAGAACTGCAAGTTATATGTTCATCAGGTCATAAGGGAGGACGCGCATGTCTTGTTTGGTTTTGCAGACCAGGAAGAGCGGGAACTTTTTCGCTTGCTGATCTCTGTTTCAGGAGTCGGGCCCAACACGGCAAGATTGCTGCTTTCCTCACTCAATGTTGCCGAATTAAAGGAGGCCATCGTGACCGGCAAGGTCGGTATCCTGAAATCAGTCAAAGGGATCGGTGAGAAATCGGCACAACGGATTATTGTCGACCTGAAAGATAAAATAGATAAAGGGACAGCCTGGCCTCAAAAAGTTGAAATATCACACAATACTATCAGGGAACAATCGTTATCAGGACTGGTAGTTTTGGGGTTCCCCAGGAAAGTGGCTGAAAAAGCAATAGATGAGGTGATCAAAGAATTCAGGCAGCTTGGTGATATTGAAGTTGAAGGAGGATCATTGAGTGTGGAACGATTAATAAAAGAAGCCCTGAAAAGAATTTGATAATTAAAAAGAGGATAATAAGACTAGCCAGTAATTGAAAACTTTCCCCGGAGTTTTCAATTTTGTTTGGAAGAAGGCCTAAAATCAGGAAATTCCTTGCGGATAATATTGAAAAACATATTTACCTTTTGCCTGATCTTCCTGATGTTCCTGCTTTCGTGGAAAATTCCTGCGAATGTGGGCAGCAGGGAGATTAATGCACAAAATTTGCCTTGGTATTCACCTCCTGATACCACCAAAGGAGGTGATACCTCGGTTGTTTTGCCATTTCCCCCTCCCCGGCAGGATGATTACCTGCTTTATATGCCTGAAGATACAGGAGGGTTCTACCTGCGTCCGCCTTCCAACCTTAGTACAGAGATTGAATACGACCCTGAATCAAATCAGTATTATTTCAGGAATAAGATCGGCAAACTTGATTACCGGAATCCCACCTATATGACTTTTGATGAATACCAGCAATTTGATCTTGACCGGTCGATCAAGCAGTATTGGCGGGAGCGGTCGATGACGAGCAGCAGCCTGGCCCGTGACGGCATCATCCCGAGCATTTATATCGGCGGACAGGTCTTCGATAAGATCTTCGGAAGCAATACTATTGATATAAGACCCCAGGGATCGGCTGAACTGACCTTTGGTGTGCTGTCCAATAAGCGAGATGACCCTACCCTTAACGTGCGGCAGCGCAAGACTACTAATTTCGACTTCGACATGAATATCCAGATGAATGTCCAGGCGAAAATTGGCGATAAGATCCAGTTTAACACCAATTTCAATACAGAATTCATCTTCGATTTTGAGAACAAACTGAAGCTGAATTATGAAGGCAAGGAAGATGAGATCATCAAGCTGATTGAAGCCGGTAATGTTTCCATGCCGCTGAGTACTACCCTGATCACCGGGACCCAAAGTCTTTTTGGCTTCAAGGCCAAGCTGCAATTTGGCAAGACCACCGTCACAGGCTTGTTTTCTGAGCAGGAAAGCCAGAGTAACACCGTGGTTGTGGAAGACGGCGCACAAACAAATAAATTTCTGCTGAAAGCAACCGATTATGAAGAAAACAAGCACTTCTTCGTTGCTCATCTGTTTCGCGAAAGTTATGACCGTGCACTGGCAGAACTCCCAATTATCTCCTCCGATGTAAATATTACACGGATTGAAGTCTGGGTAACCAATATCGGTCCGGCCATCCTGCAAAACCGTAACCTTATCGCTTTCCAGGATCTTGGAGAAAACAACAGGATTTACAGCCCGGAGATTCAGCCGAATCCCGGAATCCCATACCCGGCAAATAATTCCAATGACCTGCTCAGCCATATGGATTTTAATCAGCTTCGCAGCATGAGTGCGGTAGGCCCTTACCTTAGTGGCGACCCTTTTGGCATTGGGCAGTCAGGTTACTTTACAGCCGGTGAGGATTTCGAAAAGATTGAAAGTGCGAGGAAGCTCGAAGCTTCTGAATATTCATTGAATACCAAACTGGGCTTTATCTCTTTGTATTCCAACCTGAACTCCGACCAGGCCCTTGCCGTCGCCTTCCAGTATACCGTAATTGGTGTCGATAGTGTGTTCCAGGTCGGGGAATTCTCGGACCAATCAGCCAATACCGCCAACTGCCTTGTGGTGAAACTGGTGAAAAGCAGTTCGTTGAGCACCAATGTGCCTATGTGGGACCTGATGATGAAAAACGTTTACTCCATCGGAGCTTATAGGGTCAGCCGCGACCGTTTCATCATGAACATCCTTTATTCAGGAAACCAGAACGGGGTCCCTACAGGTTATTTTACAGAGGGACCGGAAGAGATAAAAGGCCTTCCCCTCATCCAGATATTCAATCTGGACAACCTTGACCAATTGCTGAATCCGCCTGCCGATGGTTTATTTGATTTTATCGATAATGCTGCCACCCAGGGTGGTACAATGAATTCTTCCAATGGCCGGATATATTTTACTACAATCGAACCATTTGGTAAATCTATCAGGAATAAATTCGGGCCTGAATACGAGGATCTGGGGAAAAAGTATGCTTTCGATACGCTTTACCGGGCAACGAAAACAATAGCTGAACAACAAACGGAGAAGAATAAGTATTTCCTTGAGGGTTTTTACACATCCGAATCTGGTGCAGAAATCGATCTGAACGCTTTCAATATCCCGCGGGGGTCTGTGAAAGTGACAGCCGGGGGCAGAGTCCTTACTGAAAATGTTGAATATACAGTTGATTATACACTTGGCCGGGTAAGGATCATAAACGAGGGAATTCTGAATTCCGGGCTTCCGATCAATATCACAACTGAAAACCAGGCCAATTTCAACGTTCTGAAAAAGAGGCTGATGGGATTGCGGATTGATCATCAGTTCAGCAAAGATTTGCGGTTTGGGGGTACCCTGATGAATTTGACCGAGAGGCCGCTTACGCAAAAGGTCGATTACGGCAATGATCCGATTTCCAATACTATTTTGGGACTTGACGGAAGTTACCAGGGGGAATCCCGACTTATCACCAGTATTGTCGACAAGATACCCGGTATAGACACCAAAATGCCTTCAAAAGTGAACGTCGATGGGGAATTTGCCAGCTTTATCCCCGGTCATTCCAAAGCTATCGGAAGAAGCGGCATGGTTTATATCGATGATTTTGAAGGGGCCAAATCAACTTATGACCTGCGAAATATAGGTACATGGTTCCTTGCCAGCACTCCGCAGGGACAGCCTGACCTATTCCCGGAAGCCAACAAAAACACCAGGGAATACGGCTTTAACAGGGCCAAGGTGGCCTGGTATACCATCGACCCGTTGTTCTATGACCGTAACAACAACCTGAGGCCCACAAACATTACAAGGGATGAGCTTGCCAAACATCCGGTCAGGGAAGTCCTGGAAACAGAGGTCTTCCCGAATAAGGAAATCCCTAATGGTATTCCAACCAATATCCCTGTCTTCAATTTGTCATTTTACCCTACAGAAAGAGGGCCCTATAATTATGATATTAATGAAGTTTCAGGTATTTCAGGCGGGATTGATGCCAACGGAGCATTAATCAACCCCGACAGCCGCTGGGGTGGGATCATGCGTAAAATTGAATCGACCGACTTTGAGGCGACCAATGTTGAATATCTTGAGTTCTGGCTGATGGACCCGTTTAATTCAGATGCCGAACAGAATAATTCCGGCAAACTGTATATTAACCTTGGAGATATTTCAGAAGATATTTTAAAAGATTCCCGTAAATTCTTTGAAAATGGCCTCCCCACTTCAGAACTGGTCACCAATGTGGATACGACTATTTGGGGAAGGGTCCCGACCACACAGAACCTGGTCGAATCGTTTGACAATAATATAGCATCAAGACCATTCCAGGATGTTGGTTATGACGGGCTCAGGAATGAGGATGAATTATCATTTTTCGGCATTCCTTATATTGACAAAGTACAGCAAAAATACGGACCTGGTTCCCTGGCTTATTTAAATGCTTTACAGGATCCGTCAGGTGACGATTATCATTACTTCCGGGGTTCTATGGATTATGATCTTGATGACCGGTATTCCAGCATTCTCGAAAGATATAAAAAATATAACGGCCCCGATGGAAACTCTCCGACCGATGAACAAAATCCGGAAGATTACCCTACTTCAGCAACGGTCATACCTAACGTCGAAGATCTTAACCGTGACAACACCCTGAGCGAAGCGGAAAGATATTTCCAGTACATGATCGAACTTGATCCCAATAAGATGAAAGTCGGTGAGAATTACATCACTGACATTCGCATAGCCAAAGGCATTCCCCTTGCAAACGGATCTACAGGTGAAGTTAACTGGTACCAGTTCAAGGTTCCTGTGGCACAGCCCAGCAGGGTAGTTGGAAATATCAGCGATTTTAAATCGATCCGCTTCCTGAGGATGTTTGTCAGGGGATTTGAGAACCCTATCGTGCTGCGTTTTGCCACATTGGAACTGGTAAGGGGCGAATGGAGGAGATATAAGGGGGACCTGCTTTCTTCCGGTGAATATATCCCCGATGATATTCAGAGCCAGACCACTTTTGATATTTTCAGCGTCAACATCGAAGAAAATGGCCGCAGGCAGCCGATTCCATACGTTATCCCTCCGGGTATCGAGCGGGAACAAAATATCGGGACCACTACACTGGTCAGGTTGAACGAACAATCGATGGTGCTGAAGGTTTGTGACCTGCTGGACGGCGATGCAAAGGCAGCTTATAAAACCACCGACTTCGATTTCCGGCAGTATAAAAACCTTGAGATGTTTGTGCATGCTGAAAAATCGAGGGAAGAAGAGGAGTTGCAATATGGGGATCTGACCGTTTTTATCCGTATCGGTTCTGACTTCACAGAAAACTTTTACGAGTATGAAGTTCCACTGACCTTCACACCATGGAATACTTCCGCAACCGACAGGGAAGCTATCTGGCCCGAGTCTAACAGGTTCAATATCGACCTTGAACGGCTGGTCCAGACAAAACTCGACCGCGATGTAGCTGCCCGGGAAGGTACCGGAAATGCTTCCGTCAATTTTCCTTATATCGAATACGATGGATTGAACAAGATCACCATCATGGGTGTGCCCGCCATCAGTGATGTCATGGCCATAATGGTCGGTATCAGGAACCCTAAAAAGCATTCCGTGGACAGTGAAGATGACGGGCTTGAAAAGTGCGCCGAAATATGGATCAACGAGTTGCGCCTGACCGGGTTTAATGATAAGGCAGGTTGGGCAGGATTGCTGCGGGTTAATTCTCAGTTAGGAGATTTCGGGCAGTTGGTTTTTTCAGGGATGTACAGTTCGCCGAATTTCGGAAGCCTGGAGAAAAAAATTAACGATACCCAGCGTGAGTCAGTCTTCCAATGGGATGTGGCCACCGATCTGAACCTGGGAAAATTCCTCCCTGAAGAGACCGGAGTGAGGGTCCCGATGCACATCGACTATTCCCAGACCCGTTCGACTCCGGAATACGACCCGCTTAGCCCTGATCTGAAGTTGAAAGATGAATTGGATACCTACGAAAACAAGGTGGAGTCTGATTCGATCCGGAATATTGTCCAGGATTTCACCGACCGCTTCAACATCAACTTTATGAATGTCAGAAAAGATAGGGTCGGAGCTAAAAAGAAACCCCAGTTTTATGATGTCGAGAATTTCAGCGTGAGTTATGCCTATTCGTTGATCAATCAGAGAAATATCGACATTGAATATGATAAGAAAAAGACCCATAACGGGGGATTGGGATATAACTTCAATACCAATGCTAAAAACGTCAAGCCTTTTCAGAATATCGGCTTTATTGCTAATACAGCAGCACTGAAATTTATAAAGGACTTCAATTTCTATTACCTTCCCAAACAGTTCGGGTTCAGGACAGATATGTATAAAGAAGATACGGAGCGCAAGTTGAGGAACAAGAGCGCCGGTTTGATCCTTCTTCGCCCGACTTATTCCAAAAAATGGGACTGGAACCGGATTTACGACCTTAAATTTGACCTGGCTACCAGTTTGACCGTACAATACAGGGCTACAGCCAACTCATTTATCAGGGAGCCCGCCGGCTCATCTGATCCCAATTCGCCCTGGTATGACAAAGCCGGCGCAGATACGATTGATATTGGCAAACAGCTGACCCAGGGAGGCCTCCGGCGAAATTACCAGCAATCTCTGGATATTACCTATAAAATACCTATTGACAAATTACCTTTGCTCGACTGGGTAACAGCCCAGGCTACCTACGGATCTATTTACAACTGGATGGCATCCCCCTTATCGGTGCAAAGCAGATTGGGAAATGTCATCGAGAACTCAAGGAATATCCAGCTAACCGGGAATGTTGACCTGACCAAATTATATGGTAAGGTCGGCTACCTTAAAAATCTCAATCAATCCGGTACCCGGACTACGCCGAAAGGACGGTCCGGAACCGTTCCCCTGCCTATAGAGCCAGTTGAGAAAGACAGTCTCGATAAACCAAATTATTTCAAGATAGTCGCCGATGAATTCCTGAAGCTGCTGATGTCGGTAAAACGGGGAAGTGTCACCTATGCAGAAGGTGCCGGTACCATGCTGCCCGGGTTTTTACCCTCCCCGCAGGTACTGGGGGTCTATTGGCCAAGCAATGCGCCGGGTATCGGATTTGCTTTTGGAAGCCAGAAAGATATTCGTTACAAAGCAGTACAAAATGAGTGGTTAACCAGGGATACTTTGCTGAATCAGGCCTATGCGACAAAATACACTTCAAACCTGAGTGCGAGAGTATCGGTGGAACCTGTCCCTGGCTTTAAAATCGAGTTAAATGCCGACAGGACCTTCGCCCGGAACCATACCGAGTTTTTCCGTGCCGATTCCAATGGCTTTTTCCCCCCCGATCCTTCACCAAAAGATGCGGGCAGTTTCAGCATGTCATACATAACATGGGGCACCGCGTTTGGGGTAGATTATGATACTTCAATCTCTTCATCTTTTGAAAAAATGAAGGTTTATCGCTATGATATTGCCAACAGGCTTGCGGAAGATAATCCAAATTCTATCGGTTCAGTTTATGATTCAGTCACCCAGCAATATTATCCGACCGGCTATGGACCTACCTCCCAGGATGTCCTTATACCGGCTTTCCTGGCTGCCTATACCAATCAAAACACCAGTAATGTTTACCTGGGGTATTTCCCTAAAATTCCCTTACCCAACTGGAAGATAACTTATGATGGCCTGACAAAAATAAAATTGTTGGCAAAAGTCCTGAAATCTGCTATCCTGTCACATTCCTACCGATCGGTATATTCCATCAATTCATTCCAGTCAAACCTTTATTATGATGAAGTAAATGGCACAGCTTCTGAACTTTATCCGGCTTCCAATTCTTTCTTTCCGAAGTATGATCTGGCACAGGTCACTATCCAGGAGCAGTTTGCGCCATTGTTCGGACTTGACCTGACCTGGAATAACAGCCTGCTTACAAGGTTTGAATACAGGAAATCGAGGACATTGACATTCAGTATGATCAACAAGCAACTTACCGACCTGAATACTGATGAGATTATTGTTGGCCTGGGTTACCGGATTAAAGACGTAGCCTTTACCATCAGTTCTCTTGGCGGGGGTGGTCGAAAGTCACACATCAGCAGTGACCTGGATATAAAGATCGATTTTTCAATCAGAAACAACCGCACCGTTCTGCGCCGTATTGACCAGGATATTGACCAGGTTTCATCGGGTCAAAAGGTCATCTCAATTAATACTTCAATCGATTATATGCTCAGCAAAAGTGTGACACTCAGATTATTCTTTGATGAGATCATCAATAATCCAATTGTTGCCAATCAGTATGACAATTCTACAACCAAGGGCGGTATATCCATTCGTTTTTCACTCGCCCAATAGTTTGAAAGCGTATTTTCGAGATTGGAACGATTCTAAAATGATAAGTGTGTGATAACATTTTGTAAAATCTATTAAATTTGGCGCATTAATTACATTAAGAACATCATTATGAATATTCCCGGAAATTTAAGGTACACCAAGGATCATGAATGGTTGAGCATTAAAGGGGAAACCGCATTGGTCGGCATTACTGATTTTGCACAGAATGAGTTAGGTGATATCGTTTTTATTGAGGTTGAAACCATTGGGGAAAATCTTGATAAGGAAGAAACTTTTGGAACAATCGAAGCCGTGAAGACAGTTTCTGATATGTTTATGCCGGTATCCGGTGAAGTGATCGGGCTCAATGAATTGCTGACCGAAAAACCGGAGAAAGTCAACCAGGACCCATACGGTGATGGATGGATCATAAAGATCAGGGTGACGAATCCCTCGCAGATTGATGAGTTGCTGGATGCAGCCCAGTATAGGGAACTGGTAGGAGCCTGAAAATAATATATTTACCCGGTGCGCGGCCTGCTGTCCTTTCGGTTGGCTTTATGCATTAGTGATGCTTTTTTTAACCGGAGGAAATGTGCAAGTTGGTATAATATTTGAAGGATTTATATAAATATTACACCGGCAAAAGAAAAAAATAGTAACTTAGCAACTTGATTCCGTTCTCTCACTTTATAATAAATTGGCTATGGAAGAAAAAAAATCACCAAAAGCTGATCTGGAAAACAAAAGGTTCATTTTCAGGCAGATTGGCCTTGTTATCGGATTGGCCCTCATGCTTGTGGCTTTCGAATGGAAAACTTATGAGAAAATTGTTGTAGAGGTAACCTCCAGGCAGGTAGAAAATGTTTCAGAGGATCTTATTCCCATTACCGAACAAAAAGTTAAACCCCCACCACCTGCACCTACTAAACAGGTGGTTAAGATCAATATTGTCGATGATAATATTACGGTAGATGATGATATTAACATTGACGTGGAAGCCGATCAAAATACGGAAGTGGAGGCATATGTTGCTCCGGTGAAATCAGAAGAAGAAGAATCCGCTGAGGAAGTACAGATTTTCATGGTTGTGGAATCCATGCCCGTGTTCCCCGGAGGTGAGGCAGCCTTATACAAATACCTCAATGAGAATTGCAAATATCCGCAAATGGCTAAAGAGAGCGGCATCCAGGGAAGAGTGTTCGTTACTTTCGTTGTCGAGAGGGATGGTTCTGTTACAGATGTGAGAGTGCTCAGAGGTATCGGCGGTGGATGTGATGAAGAAGCTGTTCGCGTGGTCCAGAGCATGGCCAGATGGACACCCGGCAAACAACGTGGTAAAGCTGTCCGTGTCCAGTATAATCTTCCGGTAAAATTTACCTTGCAATAAAATGCTGTAAAATATTCTTAAAAAAAGGCTGTCTGTTTCAGGATGGCCTTTTTTTGGTTATTGGTTATTGGTTAATTGTTAATGGTCATTAAGTGCATTATTTTAAACTGCCTACTGTCAACTGTCAACTGCCTACTTGTTATTAGTTATATTTGTTGCTTTATTTGAATAATGCCGAACCTGAAAAATAGGATCAAACGATTAGCCGGGGGATACCTGAAGGAGGTTACCTTTATCCGAAGGCATCTGCATGCGTACCCGGAATTATCTTCCCAGGAAATCTTAACAGCAGCTTTCATTTCAAAGCGACTTTCCGATTGGGGGATCGAACACCAGACAGGTATTGCCGGACATGGAATCGTCGGGCTTATACGTGGCAGCAAACCCGGCAACAAGGTGATCGCCCTCAGGGCTGATATGGATGCATTGCCTATACGGGAAAACAACAAAGTTCCTTATGTTTCTGCAAATCCCGGCGTTATGCATGCCTGCGGCCATGATGTGCATATGGCGTCGCTTCTTGGAACAGCCTGGATATTAAAATCCCTTGAAAGTGAGATCAGCGGGACGGTCAAACTCATTTTCCAGCCTTCTGAGGAGAAATATCCCGGAGGTGCCCTGCCTATGATAAAGGCTGGTGTCCTGGAAAATCCCAGGCCTGACTTCATTATCGGCCAGCATGTTTACCCTGAACTGGAAGCCGGGAAAATAGGCCTGAGAAGCGGAAACTACATGGCTTCAACCGATGAGGTCCACCTGACTGTCATAGGAAAAGGTGGGCATGCCGCCATCCCGAACAAAGTCATCGACCCTGTCGTTATCACTGCCCATATCATCCTTGCATTGCAACAGATCGTCAGCAGGAATGCACAACCAACCACGCCGTCAGTATTGTCGTTTGGCCGCATAATCGCCGACGGCCAGGCGAATATTATTCCCGATGAAGTCAAGGTTTCCGGCACCATGCGAACTTTCGACGAGGAATGGCGCATGACCATGCAGGAGAAGATCTCCACGATCTCAACGTCCATAGCACAAGGAATGGGAGGCCGGTGTGAGGTTTCTGTCATTAAAGGATATCCGTTTGTTTACAACGATCCAGGGGTCACAGAAAAAGTTAAGGGATATGCCGAAGACTATTTAGGAAAAGAAAATGTTGAAGAGCTTGATATGCGCATGACCGCGGAAGACTTTTCTTATTTTGCACAGGAAATCCCCGGGTGTTTTTACCGTCTTGGTGTGATGAACCAAGCCCGAGGGATTACATCCAATCTCCACACATCAACTTTCGATGTTGATGAATCGAGCCTTGAGACAGGCATGGGGCTGATGTCCTGGATAGTTGCAAAAGAATTGCTGTAGTTTCGGATTAAGTGTTATTTTTGTTAAAAATTTAATATTAAGATCTAATTTAAATCTATAAACTATGAAAAAGTTAATGTTGATTTTGGCAATGATCGTATTGACGGGAATGACAGGTTTTACACAAGTTTTTGAAAAAGGGTCCCAAGCAATTAACCTGGGTATTGGTCTTTTGAACACAGGTTATTCCGGTGGTTATTACTCTGGTTTTTTCCCTTCCGTTTCAGGATCCTATGAATATGGGATCGTTGAAATTCCGATGGGCTCCAAGCTTACCGGTGTTGTTAGTGCCGGGGGATATTTGGGGTGGAGCACTTCCAAGTATGCCTATAACTGGGATAATATTTATTACCGCTATAACACCTTCATTATTGCAGTCCGGGGCAATTATCATTTTATCTTTCATGAAAAGCTGGATCCTTATGCCGGTATCTGGTTTGGTGCCAAAATAAGAACCGGCGGATGGCATGGTGAAGGAAGCCACCCGGACAATTGGCATTCTGCCAGTTCGGGCGCAACAGGAGGAGCTTATTTAGGTGCAAGATGGTATTTCAACGACAAAATTGCCGTTTATGCCGAACTGGGTTACCTGATATCGTTTTTCAATGTCGGCGTTACTTTTAAAATAAAATAAATCTTATTCAGAAGTTAAAAATTTCACAAAGGGGGGTCGATGTCCCCTTTTTCTATTCAGTGATGAAAGTAAACGGCAAAGATTACCGCACGGTTTGGATGGAAGGCAGCTCGGTCTTCACGATAGAGCAGAACCTGCTTCCATTTGAGTTCAGGATCTTCGTATCCGGGAGTTATACTGAGACCTGCCGCGCTATCCGTACCATGATCATCAGGGGTGCCGGCGCCATTGGCGCCGCAGCTGGTTATGCCATGGCGCAGGCCTGCCTGGAAGCACCCGCAGGCCGGGAGGAGTCTTTCCTTTTCAACGCACGCCGGGAAATCGAATCTACCCGGCCGACTGCCCGGAACCTGTTTTATGCTGTCGAAAGGGTTTTTGAAGCAGCGAAAGTATCGGCGGAACAGGCTATTACAGAAGCACAGGCCATTGCCGACGAGGATGCCATGGCTTCGCAAAAAATCGGGGAATTCGGGAAAGAGCTGATCCGCGATGGTTATGGCATTGCCACCCATTGCAATGCCGGCTGGCTTGCCTTCGTGGACTATGGTACGGCCTTGTCGCCCATTTATATGAGCCACAAGGAAGGTAAAAATATCTTTATCTATGTGGATGAAACACGACCACGCGGCCAGGGAGCCCGGCTTACGGCCTGGGAACTGCATAACGCCGGCATACCTCACGCCATTATCCCTGATAATGCTACAGCCTGGTATATGTCGCAGGGAAAGATTAACCTTATGATCGTCGGCGCCGACCGTATCGCTGCCAACGGCGATACAGCCAATAAGATCGGCACCCTGGAGAAAGCTATTGCTGCAAAATATTACAACATACCATTTTATGTTGCGGCACCCACTTCCACCATCGACTTCAATTGCCCCGATAGCAGCGATATCGTCATTGAAGAAAGAAGCCAGGATGAGGTTCTTTATCAGGATGGAATGACGAAGGAAGGTATAAAGGAAAGGATTTTGGTTTGTTCGCCTGGCTCAGGAGCATTAAATCCGGCGTTCGATATTACGCCTGTAGAGCTTATAACCGCCTTTATCACGGAAAAGGGCATTGTTAGATCGAATGACCTGTCATTGGTGATTGGTTAGTGGTAAATTAGTCATTAGTCATTGGTTATTGGTAGTCATTAGTTGTAGGGTTCACCGGCCGGTGAACCCTACAGGCGAATCTACCACCGACCGCTGACTGTCAACTTATTTATTCCTCTCCGTCGTATACATCACAAGCTTCTCCATTGCCTGGCGTGATTCGTTATCGGGCATGGTTTGAAGCATATCGAGGGCTTTTTGCCGGTATTCCAGCATTTTACTGCGGGCATAACTGATCCCGCCGCTGTGGTTAACCTGGTCGATGATCTCTGCTACCCTCGCAGGGTCATCGTGGTGGTTTTTGATGGTGCGGATGGTTCGTCTTTTTTCGACAGGACCAAGCTGGCTTAGCATATAAATCAGCGGCAAGGTCATTTTCTGTTCCTTGATGTCGATGCCATTGGGTTTCCCGGTCCTGTTGCCCATCTCGAAATCGAAAAGGTCGTCTTTGATCTGGAAGGAGATCCCGACATATTCCCCGAATTTTTTCATCTGCCCGGTAATTTCTTCGGATGCACCTACAGACGTGGCCCCGCATGCACAACAGGAAGAGATCAGGGAAGCCGTTTTTTTCCTGATGATCTCGAAATAAATATCTTCGCTGATATCGAGGCGGCGGGCCTTTTCTATCTGCAACAATTCTCCCTCGCTCATCTCCCTGACAGCTCCGGATACGATCTTGAGAAGATGGAAATCGTTCCCGTCGAGAGATAGCAGCAGGCCCCTGGATAGCAAATAATCCCCGACCAAAACAGCGATCTTGTTTTTCCATAAGGCATTGATGGAGAAAAACCCCCGCCTTTCATTGGAATCATCCACTACATCATCATGAACCAGCGTGGCGGTGTGAAGCAGTTCGATGAGCGATGCTGCCCGGTAAGTCGACTCATTAACCTCGCCGCACATTTTTGCTGAGAGGAAAACAAACATGGGCCGCATTTGCTTTCCTTTTCGTTTGTAAATGTAACGTGTTATTTGATTGAGCAGCGGGACGGAGCTTTTCATCGAGCTCCGGAACTTCTGGTCGAATTCCTGAAGGTTTGACAGGATGGGCTTTTTTATTTCTTCCAGGGTAAGCATAGAATGCCTTGTGAGGCGTCAAAAATAATATAAAAAAGGAGACATTCGGAAAATCGATCATCTCCCTTAAATGTTTAATTTTGTAATAATTAAGGTGAATTTATAAAAACGGAAGTCAGGATGTCATTTTTGTTTCATGACATAGTTTTCGGACCGGTGAAAAGCCGCCGATTAGGCGTATCACTTGGGGTTAATCTTTTACCAGTTGAGGCCAAATATTGCACATTTAATTGTATTTATTGCGAATGTGGCTGGACCCATGAAAAAATCCAGGGAGATAAGAAACTCCCTACGCGTGAACTGGTCAGGGAACGGCTGGAAAAAAAGTTAAAGTCGATGAAAGAAACGGGCATGCGGCCTGATGCCATTACCTTCGCAGGTAATGGTGAGCCTACCATTCATCCGCAGTTTCCCGAAATATTTGAAGATGCCATTCAATTAAGGGACCAATATTTCCCGGAAGCGAAGGTTTCCGTGCTTTCGAATGCTTCCACCCTTGATAAACCTGCCATCTTCCAGGCTCTGAAGAAATCAGGGAACAGCATCCTCAAGCTGGATGCCGGCACGGAAAAAATGTTCCGGCTCATCAATAGCCCGCGTTCCGGCATCACGCTTCACACGATAATTGAAAAACTGAAGGAATTCAATGGCGAGCTGATCATTCAGACTTTGTTCCTGAGGGGAATCTTCGATGGGAAAAAGATCGATAATACAGTTGAGCCGGAAATATCCCGCTGGTTAGAGCATATCAGGGATATTGGTCCGAAATATGTTATGATTTACCCAATTGACAGGGAAACGCCATCGGAGTCCCTTGAAAAAATATCTTTTGCAGAGTTGGGCAAGATAGCAGACCGGATTGAAAGTTTAGGGATTAAAGCTCAGGTATATTACTGAAATGGATAATTACGAAGGAAAAATATTAATGGCATTCGGGGAGTCGATCCGCGGGAACGATAAGATCTATACCTGGCTGTTAAACAATGGGTACCCGGAACTGGCAGCGCTTTCGAGCGCGATCCGCGGTTCTGATGAGGCAGTTCAATGGCTGCTTAAAAACCGTTACCCGCACCTGGCTGCCCTGGATTCAGCTATTGACAATTCTGTCAAAGCATACGAATGGCTGAACAAAAATGATTACCACCTGCTCATGGTTTTCGCCGATGCCTGCCACAATAAACCGGAAGCCATAGCCTGGCTGAGAAGAAACGACCTCGAGATTTTTATCCACCTGGCTGTAATCATCAAAAAGTTCCGCGACAACCAGACGTTTGATTATCATAAGTTGCACTTCTGATCAAAGTTCAAAGTTCAAAGTTGAGTCCCCTCCGAAAAGTCGGGGAGACGAATTTACAATATTTTAAACATGTTTGTCTTTAATAGTTATAAACAATTGATTGTCAATAACTTAATTTAGTTTGTAT
>JALNZD010000042.1 GCA_023229505.1 Bacteroidales bacterium
TTCGGATTCCCGGTCGCCCGGGACACCCTTGCTTTCGGCTATAAGATTCCGGCCATTACGGCTCTTTTTGGACTTGGAGGCGTTTACCCCCGCACCATTGAGATTTACTACATGCCCGGCACACCAACACTTTATCTGCTACGCAGAATTCGCCGCAGGCGATTTATTATTGTAAAATCCGCGTCGCCCCCTCAATCTGAATACCTCGTAAAGGTTGAACTTCATGGACGAGTGAGCATTGAACGCTGAACATTGAGCAATGCCGGGAAGCGGGTAACTAAGAATTATTTGCTGTCCGTATTATTCTGCTCTTTTTCAATCACCTCAGCAATCTGCTTTGATAATTCCGGAATTTTGTTTTTTACGACGTCCAATACTATCGAATAATTAATTCCCATATAATCATGAATCAGCCGGTCTCTCTGAATATGCTTTAAATATTCTACCGGATCTTTAAACATAAATGACTTCCTCTAATATTTTTGGGCCTATAAATGGACTTAATCCATTTTTGGTGACAATTTCAACTTTTTCGTTTTTAAAAATCCTTTCCAGGTAATCGCAAACAGCCATATAATTATCAAAACTCTCCTTATCCGGATTAAAGTCTATAAGAATATCTATATCACTATTTTCGGACTGCTCCTCCCTGACGTACGAACCAAATAAACCAACATTATTAATACCCAGATCACAGAGCGCACTCTTATGGATTCGAATGGTACTTATAATATAATCTTTAGTTTTCATAGCTAATATTGTCATTCAAAAATACGAAAAATAATGTTGCTCCCAATCCGGATTTTTCATTCTAAGACTCTCAGGACTTGTATTTCTTTTTACCCAAAAGTCTATTCACCTCGTCTATATTAAAATATTCAGGGTCAAAATCTTCTCCCAGCCAATCCAGAAAATTTTTATATTCTGCATGATCTGGCTGCTTTAATATTTTCAACAATTCAGCATAGCCCCAAACACCTCCGCAATCCTCCGGGGGACAATTCCTTGCACCAGCCAGGCAAACAGGAACTTTGATTTCAGGATCAGCAGGAAGTACCATCTCTAATATAATATCGTGTACCCATCCATCACCGAAATCATACTCATACGTAATCCTTTCTTTTTCAGTCTTTAATAAATCCGATACCCGGATCTTTTCTTTTTTGTAGTCGACATTATCCATATCATCCCAAAAGTCATCGTCCGGATGCTTTACCGAATAAAATTTCCGGTTTTTTTCGAATTGATGGAGATGCAAATCGGTCCATCCCATAGTCGTTTGGATGATCTTATGAAAATCCGACAACAGCAAATCGGATGGGATCCATAATCTCCTCCAAATCTTTGGTTTAGACCCTTTTAAAATTATTTGGACCTGGTAAATACTTTGTGTCATTTTTTTCTTTTATTAGCTTAAAGTCCATATTTTTTCTTTACATCTTCATGAGGAGTAACCCGACCCTCATCTATATCTTTGAGTCCTTTTTCAATGGCCCGCTTCTGGTATTCCGTAAGATCTTCGCACCTGGAATGGTCGGCAGGTTTTGAATCCTTGACCACTTTCATGTATTGAATGGTTTCATCATCTTCAAGCCTGGCAAGCCATTCGATGAGTTCCAGTTTAATAGCTTCGTGTCCCATATCCTTTTTATACAAATTTACTATTTTAACAGGGATTTAAGGAATAGATTCCAAATTCCAGATTCCAAAAATTAATTGAAAGCATGGAGGCATGGAAGCGGGGAAGAGGGGAAGAGGGGAATAGGGGAACTGCTGACCGGCGACCGCCGACCGCGAACTGGGAACTGGGAACTGGGAACTCCACAAAGCCGGGACGTCGTCTGGCCGAAAGGCTTGGCTCCGCTGCGAACTGCTTTGAAGTTTACTTCAACTTCTTGACACTTCTGCTTTGCAGCAGTGACCGCATTTGCATAATAGCTATCCGATTAAGCTGCTGAAGGCGTACGCTTTGTTCTGTACCCTGATGGATCATAACAGCATTGATACTTTCCAGGTTACTAAGGACAACCAATTGCTCAATGGTCGCGGCATCACGGATATTTCCTTCTTTATCCGGATTCTCATTTTGCCATCTTTTAGCCGTCCTTCCAAACAATGCCATATTCAGAAGATCAGCTTCACTAGCATAAATGAAACTAATTTCCTGCCTAGTCAGCTCATTAGGAATCAGGTTTTCTTTGATTGCATCCGTATGAATAGAATAATTGATCTTTGCAATTGTGCGCTGAAGGTTCCATTCGAGCTGAAGACGGCTATTTTCATCTTCTTTTAGACGCTGGAATTCAATGATAAGATAAAGTTTGAACTCAGAACTTATCCACGATGCAAACTCGAAAGCAATGTCTTTATGAGCAAATGTGCCACCATATCTACCTGATTTAGAAAGTATACCAATCGCATTGGTAGATTCAATCCATCTTTTAGGAGATAGCACAAAATAATTACTCCCAGCCTCTATTCTAAACCTCTCGAATTCGATAGGTTTAAAATCAGGGTTATGAATTATTTCCCATAAACCTATAAATTCAATCGTACTTCGGCTCCTCATCCAATTATTGATGATAGAGAATGTTTCTGTTTCATTTCTATGTTTGGCAATGTCTGTAAGGGAAATATAATCCATCGATTGACTGGTCAGTAAGGCAACTTCTTTGCCTTTAACTTCGATCTTCCTGTTTTTCATGATATTATCCATTAATTGAACTGTCTGTTTAATGATACCAGGTTTTTAATATTAATCCGGAATTTGTAAAAAAATACCCGGTCGGTTGAAAAAAATAATGAAGAGAGGAAGTTTACAAACCCTATGCTCCTATAGTCCTACAGCCTTATGGTCTTACAGCATGGAAGCGGGGAAGCGGGGAAGCACCAAAATAGTTCAAAGGGCAAAGGGCAAAGGGCAAAGTTTAAGTTAGTAAGGTTATTAGTTAAAGAATCATCCCTTAACTCGTAACTCGTAACCCGTAACCCGTAACCCGAAACATATGAAAAAAAGAAAAAGAAAGCTAATCATCATCCTTTATTTTAAATCCTATCTTCGGTCTCGGGTGTTGTATTGGTTTCTGACTCAAAGCATCTATTTTCTCAAGCAAAAACCTGAAAATCTGATTTATTTTATCATCTAAAGTTTTTAGTTCCT
Organism: Bacteroidales bacterium; assembly: GCA_023229505.1. Lineage (NCBI taxonomy): Bacteria > Pseudomonadati > Bacteroidota > Bacteroidia > Bacteroidales > Bacteroidales bacterium. The sequence goes on from JALNZD010000042.1 coordinate 3,161, forward strand.
TTCTAAAATCTTTACTTTCAATCAATAATGCTCTATATTGGGCAAAAGCCCTAATAATTTCAATATTTACCTGAATAGCTTTCTCGGAGTTTAATACGGATGAGAGCATTGCTACGCCTTGTTCTGTAAAAGCCATTGGTAAATATCTCATTCCACCCCATCTTGAGGTCGCAAATTGCGACCTCAAGATTTCGTATTCATCTTTGGATAATTCAAACATAAAATCCTCTGGAAACCTTGACAGGTTGCGTTTTACCTGTTCTTTCAATCTTTTAGTTTCGACACCATACAATACTGCCAGGTCAAAATCCAGCATGACCTTTAATCCCCTGAAATCGTATATAAGCGTCTGATAATCTGACTTAATAACTGAACTCTTCATATGAAAAAATTTGAGGTCGCAAAATGTGGAGATGAGAGAACTTTTTCTATTAATCGGGATTTTGAGAAAATATACCCGGTCGGAGGAAAAAGTTCCAAATACCAGGCACTATCCGCCAGCTGGCGGACCAAACAAATTTGAAATCCAAAGCATCAAATTCAGAACAAATTCAAAATTCAAAATTCCAAGATACTAATGACCAATGACTAATGACTTGGAGGCATGGAAGCGGGGAAAAGGAGAAGAGGGAACTTATTTCTTCAATTCATCTTCAATAAGTTTTACAGTCAGTTCGAGTCCGTTTGTGTTTATAAGTTTCTGCGAAATCTCCTGTGCCTTTTTCTTATAATTCTCATTTGTGACACATTCATTAATAGCAGAAGAAATAGCCTTTGCTGATATTTTCTTAAAATCACAGGCATCGGGCCCTAATCCTAATTTTACAATCTGCTTGCGATTCTCAAACTGGTCGGCCATGTAGGGAAAAGCTGCCTGGGGAATCCCTGCCCTTGCCGCTGCTGCCATGGTACCTGTTCCTCCATGATAAACAATGGCGGCCAAGCGGGGAAAAAGCAACTCAAAAGGCACTTCGTCAACGTATAAAATATCTTCAGTGTTTTCTTCCGGCAGATCAGCCCATCCCCTGGAAATTACCAGGCGTTGACCTGTAGCTTTCGAGACTTCACTGAATACCCGGCTGAATTTTTCGGGACGTGAAACCGGGTTACTTCCAAACCCTATAAATACAGGCGGTTTTCCTGAATTTAAAAATTTTACTACATTTTCAGGTAACTCACTTTGTGATTTAAGAAGCATATACCCGGTTTGAGTGAAATTAAATGAAACACCCTCGCGGACAGCATTTAACTCCCTGTCGCAAGCAGCTATGACATGGTCGCCCATCCAATTTCCCCAGACATCTTTGATTGGTTGTAATCCAACTTCAATCCGCTTTTTATTGATAAACCCTTTCATCACCAGGTTCGTCATTAATCTGCCAAATCCAAACATTAACCGGTTCAGGAACGGGTCATATTTGCTTGTTCCCAGGAGTACCGGATAAAAAACAAAAAAGCGGTAAGGAACTTTTAATATATCTGCAGCTGTATGAACACCCAATACAAATCCAACACCTAATACCAGATCCGAACCTTTCATTATTTCCGGAAGCAGACTGATCTGGTTTTCGGTTTCTTTTTTCATTTCTTTCGGAGAAGGGGCAGCAGTGGCACCACCTTTAATCTGTGCATTTTGTTTAAACAGTTCTTTATAATTCGGACCGAATGGCACAAACGGACAATTGTATCGCTTTACAAGTTCTTCATTTTCGGGTGGTGCACAAAAAACTATTTCATGTCCGCTTTTAATAAGCTCTATTGCCAGGGCAAGCATGGGTTGAACATCACCCCTGGTGCCGTTTATTACAATTGAAATTTTCACTGTTAAACTGTTATATTGTCAAACTGTTGTTTCCAGGACAAACGACTGAGGATCGCGAACTGCGAACTGCGAACTGGGAACTGCGAACTGCGAACTACCCGACTTCACCCAGGATCACCACATAATTCTTTCCATACTTTTTCGCACATTTCGGACAGGTTGTGTACCACATAAATAACTTTTTTATGCGAAACCCCTTTGATTTAGCTAGCGTTTCAAAGTCTTTACACCATTTCCCTGTTTCATTATAAGAACCTTCATAAACTTTGCTGAAAAACTTGCCACTTAACGTTACATTTTCAGCGCCAGGTATTTCCTTATCAACGGCCAGGTACAGATCCATATTCCATTTAGAAGTATGATCTGACAGGCAAAGATAGTCCTGCATAGTTGCACCGGCTTCCTTAACTGTTTTGTCGAGCCTTATCATGACTTTCCCAAAATTCATAGGCATATAAAACAGCGTACAAACTTTGTCTTTTATAAATTTTTTGTTTTCCCAGGTAATAATTTTATCGTCCCATGGGGCAGGCTCAAACGGGGGACAACATTCTAATTTGTTTTCGTTTTGTGAGTCCATAATAACCTTCCTTTTAATAGTGATTTCTTAATTATTGTTTAGCGTTTTGGAATTCAAATGTAAGAAAATTAAATGTTTGGAAAGGCGGTGATATTTTTCCCTTATGACGGCAAAAATCGGCCCCAAGGGTTGCGCGATCTGTGCTTTTTCAAGCATTTCATCAGCAATTTTTTCAAATGAATTCATCTTTAAAAATAATATAATGAATCCTCAATAGACAATATTTACTTCAAACATCAATAAAGCGATAAGACACCGGTTTTGGAATCCCTTTAAACTCCTCCACCATTTTGACCGATACATGGTTCAGGCAAGTCTGATCTTTCGAAATGCCTTTCTTGCATAGTTCACTGACCACTTTCCTGTAAAATGTTTCGCTGAATACCAGACGGTCGGCACGGGTTTTTCCCATCAATCTCGCGGTCAGGTCTATATCCCGGCCATAGTAATCATTGAATCCCTTCAGAAACGTCACATTATAAACGTCTGTGCAATAATGTATTGATAGTTTACAATGATAGAACATATCCTGAAGAGGGAACCGTTGAAGGTTCAGGATCGTAGAATAAATTTCCTCAAGAAGGGAATAGTAATCATTGATCGTATCCTTTTTAATTAAAACTTCATCCGGGATATAAAGCATCATTTCATCACCAATCCCTTTGACAATATTCTCCGGAAAATCATTCAGCAAAGAGATAAAATTGAATGTATTATTCAGTCTTCTGCCCCATAGGACAATATCGGTGGTGTATTTTACCGCTGTTGAGCTGACGATATCAACAAAGATGCAAGTTCCGGGACATTTTGGGATTGCCCTAAGGGCTTTTTCCATCTCCCTTGAATTCGGATCAGTAAATTGTACCAGATGAACCATTTGAGTTATTACATGATTTTATCGGATGAACTCGTCAATGACCTCTCAACCGGATTAATAATTACTTTGATTGATCCTGAAGTTTTTCCAAAGCGTCCTGTTTATACGGATAGATGGAAAAGATACTATCGAATGCAGATATTCTGAAAACTTCCATGATCCCGGTCTGCAAAGAGCACAAAGCCAGTTTCGAGCTGGTTTTTTCTGCTTTCTTCAGTGCCAGGAGCAGTACCCTCAGACCGGAACTGCTGATGTAATTAAGATGGGTACATTCAATCAGCACTGACGATCCCTGTGATATCTCCTCAAGCAGTTTATTTTCAAATTCAATGTAATTCGTAGTATCCAACCGGCCATTCAGTCCGATGATCGTTATACTTCCGTGTTTTTCAAAAGTTAATTCCATTTTCTGTTTTTTTATAAAATCTTTTTATTGAGAATCAGAACATTGCAGTCACCTATCCGGTGATATTCGACCTGGTCCATCAACTGACGTACAAAAAAGACACCCAGCCCACCAATCTTTCGTTCGCTTACCGGTTTATCCAGATCATCAGGCGGGGGAACTTTCAGCGGATTAAATTCTATGCCATGATCTGTCACACGCATTTTCAATTCTCCCTGCCCGAATGATAGTTCTACCAGTATATTCTCTTCAGCCAGGCTATTATTAAAACCGTACAGTATAATATTGGAAACCACCTCTTCGGCCACCAGGTTCAGGTGGAAAAGCAGGTCATTGCTGAAGCCCCATTCCGCTGCCGCTTCTTCTAAAAAAGCAGTCAGACGTCCCAGTTCACGGAGATCATTTTGGATGGATATTTCATGTTTCAGCATCATCAGAAGGATCCGTTTAACAGGTTTTATTATTTGTAAGACAATGCTAAGATAGTAATATCATCTGATTGTTCGGCGTCTTTGGTGAATTCAGCCATATTTTCCAGGATACACGGGTAATTATGTCCCGCATTGCAATATGCAATATGATTAAATACAGTTGAAATAAATAGTTGTTCTTTGGTTTGTTATCTTTAGACAAATATAACAAAGTAGGCTGAATGATAACCAAAATATTTCTGCTGCAATTACTATTAACATTCCTTATCGGAAGCTGCTGGATATACTTCACTGTTCTTGCCGGACAAGGTTCAAGGGATTCTATTATCTACATTTCAGGATCTTGAGAACCCCGACATATTCTCCAGCCTGCAATTCAATAAAATATATCCTTTAAAATCTTCATAACCATTTGTTGATCTCCAGACCGGATTTCAAGAAGATATAACGCTGGTGTAAGGTTGGTGGCTTCAAGGTCAAGTTTATGTAATCCGGCTTGTTGTTTGCCATTAAAAACAGTCAGGATTTTCTTTCCGGAAATATCTGTAACTTGAATGTATACATTACCGTCCTTCATAAGCACATATTCTATGGTGGTTTTATCCCGGAAGGGATTGGGGTAATTTCTGACAGATGAAATCAGGTCACTGGTTTCTTTGATTTCAGCGGTCGGGTCGTAATAAACACTGTATATTCCGTTACCATGAGTGGCAATAGCCACAAAACCGTCCGATTCCCGTGCATCGATCATATCGACCATCACATTTCCAATGGTTTGCGCACCTTCTTTCGACCAAACGGTTGAATCACCATTCAGCCATGTCGTGTTGAATAATCCTACACTTGTTCCTGCATAATAAACCTGATTCCCGCTGTTGTCAAGGGTTTTCACCCATCTGACGGAAGGTCCGGCTCCTGCCCCATCAGGATTTTCTTCCAGGTTTCCTCCTTGATGCGACCAGGTCATCCCGCCGTCATCAGAATAAAAAATACTCTTTATCCCATAATTTGAAAAAACGGCAAAGATCTTATCCGCATTTGCCTGGTTGACATCTATACAAGCCACATAGGCATTCACCGGAAAATCAAGGGAAGTGATTTCAACGGGGGTAGGATTACCTGAATTGGCGCCATCCAGACGGTAAACATGGCCGTTGTCCGTACCATAATATAGCCGGTTGGCAGGAGTTTTTGAAATGGTCAGGGCACTGATCTCGACCGATTCACTAAGGTTGATATTAGACAGATTGGTCCACCCGACATTTCTGAGGGAAGTATCCATAGAAGCTGCTTTCATGTTGTCTTTCCGCCAGATACCGTTGATGGTGGGCAGATAAAATGTCTCGTTATTATTCGGGTCGAGGATGAAATTGCAGTAGAATGAGAAAATCGGGTTCGATCCAATGATGGGATTATAAAAACTAAGCAAAGTATCCGGAGTCTGGTAGTAAATGTCTTTGGTATGCAATCCTTCGTCGAACCGGGTAGTCCAGATATTACCGCTATATGCTGCGACAATGGCATAATCATGATAATCGGCCACTTTACAGGAGAATCCATCATAATACAAATCCACGCTGAACCACCAATCGCCTGGATCATCCGTGGGGGAATAATACCAGCAATTATCCTGAAGTCCTCCCAGCACAATGTTATCTCCTTCACCTGCCTGGTCTACCGATACGGAATAGAACTGCGTACTGACCAGGTTTTGGTTCATCCTGTTCCAATAAATATTTTCCGCCATAATATCCTCTGTTCTCAAAATCCCTCCGTCGCATGCCGCATAAAAGACTTCCGGGTTGGAAGGCAGGAAGGTAAAGCCATGCTGGTCGGGATGCAGCATGTGAAGGGAATCCATATCATACGGATCGCCACCGATCCAGGTGGTCTGCAGACTGTCGGCAAAGCCGTTGTCCGACCGGAAAGCGCTCATCCCTCCAATGATGACGACATTCTCATCATCCGGTTTGACTGCAAGCGTGAATGTATATCCGCCATAGGAGATCAATGCATTGGGATAGCTCAGAAAATCACCTTTTCCATGCCCGTACATGAATTCTGTCCGGTTTTCCCAGGCGCCTTGCCTTCCACTGCTCCCATCGGTATATTTCCAGAAGGTGTTATCCGAATTGAACACTCCATTGTAAGGAACCAGGACAGAAGAAGGGTATTCTGTCATCAGATACAACACATTCTGGTCGGAAGGTGCAAGGGCTATTTTCATCACCCTGGTATCGACAGGAAAATCGTCCGGGGTGATATTGGTCCAGTTCAGGCCGTCTTCCGACCTCCAGAATCCGGCTTTGCCGGGCCGCATGTTTGAGCTGGTATAGGAGCTTAAAGCAGCATATAAAATTCCTTCAGAAGTAATGGCCACATCAGTGCAGAACGACTTATTAGCCAGATCGCCCAGTGCAATAGCCCAGGTATTTCCGCCGTCTTCGGACCGCATTATGGCGCCATAACAGGCGGCATAGACAATATCCTTATCTACCCTGACCGGGTCGGTCACTATTCTCCAGACTCCCTGGAAGACTTCGCTCAGGGTCCCGGGATTCCCTCCCAGCGTATAGGGAAGTGGCTCCCAGGTGTTTCCGTTGTCAGTTGTTTTAAAAATGCCATTACCAATTCCGATAGTACGGACCTTGGTGCTCACATTCCGGTCTGTCGTACTGAGCAGCTCTCCGGTACCATAATACCAGATGTTGGTTTTACCGGGGCGGGTATCCTGGGCTATGCATGTGGCGCTTTGTTCCACATCGGGGGGAGTTGCTTTTGCCCAGGATTGTCCGCCATCGGCCGACTGCCACATGCCACCAGAAGCACTTCCGGCAAACACATGACTTTCATCTTCAACATCAAAAGCCAGGCATAGCATCCGGCCTCCCACATTAAAAGGCCCGCGATGTTCCCAATTCTGGCTTCGGTTTCCTGAACCTGATTCCGGAAGGGAAGAAGCATATTCCAATTCCAGCGCCCGGATATTCGCAGGAATTGCGTCAGATTCAGGGTTTCGGGTTTTTTTGAATTCAAACTCAGCGTTATAAAAGGCAAATTCACCACGGGATAACCTTTCGGTCAACTTACCTTCTTGAACCGAACCAACGATTTTTTCTTTGTTTATTGGTTTTTGGATCAAAAAAATGATCAATCCAATGAGGAGCAAGAATAAACTCCACTGTAAAAGTTTCATTAATTTTTCCATATGATTCATTTTTTTATTTGTCTTTATCTGCCGACAACCAGTTTGATTGAGCCGGCCGTATCCATTTTAACGTAGGCATTTCCCACCTGGTTACTGTCGGCATCGATAAACCGGAACATCACTTTGGATGTTTGTGCCGGCAAATCTGAGGCTGTAAATTTATTTTGTTGCTGCGTACCCAGGACATATGGCCCAAAACCGTTTACCGCAGTCAGGCTGATCTGAGGAATATAGTTGGAATTACCTGTAAGTTGCCCGGTTGCCAGGCCGGCGATGATCATAAAACATGTCAGAAAGATGGATTTAAGCTTCATGTTTTTAAAAAGAAGATTAAGTTCTTTCATTTTGTTTAGGACTAATAGTTAAAGATTTGGCCATTATTTCTTTTTTCATCCTTAGAGGAACCAGGAATTATTCTCGACATCTTTTTCAGGGCTGATTTTTTCCTTTTTATCTGCTTAAGCAATTCATCAAGTTTCTCTTCGACATCTGCCTGATCAATTTTTTTATGTCCTACTTTATTTTTCATCTTCAGAATAAGATTATAAATAAGATACTTACTGTCAAAACTCTCAGGATCATCTTAATGGATACGAAGTTAAGGAGATGACATAGGGCTTGTCAAATAAACCACTACGACATTTCTACGACATGTTTGATTTTACCTGAAAAAATTAAAATCTCTGAAGAAAAGAACTTAGTTCTTCAGCCCCATCCAGCCTGAACTTTTTTCTTAATCTCAGCCGTGCAGCTTCAATAGCACGGATATTCTGGAAGGTTACCATGGAAATCTCCTTTGTGTTCATACCCAGCTTAATCAGTGCACATAACCTCATCTCATTTGTTGTGAGGGTTGGGAATTTCTTTGTCAGGTTATTATAAAAACGTGTATGTACCTGTTGAAAGCGCATTTCAAACTCACTCCAGGCCGGGTCAGTATCCAGGTGTTGGATGTTTCTGATGATGCCCATCAGGTTTTGGATACCTTGGTTATCTACATGAGAAGACAGGGATTTTAAATCGGTCAATAATTTGCTTATAAAGCTTAAGTTGCGGCTAAGAGCCAGTGCGCCGGATGCCAGTTCCTGGTTTTGATGATCTACTTTTTCAGCCAGCCGGGCCGCTTCTGATTCTGCAAGCAATTTTTTACCCAGGGAGGTTTTTCTGTATTGAATGATTAACAGAACGATTACCATGATAAGGATCAAAAAGCCTCCTATGACCATGTAAAGCGTCTTAATCCTGCGGTCTTTCAGTTCATTATCTTTTACAAGCAGTTCATTTTCCTGCTGCTTTTTCTCCGTTTCATATTTAGTTTCAAGTTCGGTGATTATCCTGGCTCTTTCGGCATTATAAATCGTATCCTTTACCTGGGTGTATTTTTGGTAATGATATAAAGCTTCTTTATTTTGATTATGATTCTGAAGGATTTCCGACAAACCAAGGTGAGCATTCATCAGTACCTGTAATAAATTTATGCTGTCAGCCACTGAAATACAATCCCGGTAACATTTTAAAGCTTCATCGACATCCCCGTGTTCCTTATAAAAGTTTCCCAGGCTAAGCAATGAATGTGCAATGCCTTCTTTATATCCGATTTCCAGGCTGATATTCATAAACTCCAAAAGCAGGTTTTTTGCTTCATCTAATTGACCTGTCGTGCTATAAATCAAGGCCATGTTATGTTTTGTTTTCGCCGATTGCAGCCTGTCCCCTATCGCATCACTTATCTTCAGCGCCTTTTTATAATAAAACAGGGCGGAATCGAGAATATCTCTGCTTGAATAAATAGTGCCGATATTCGTCAATGCGGAAGGCAAATCAAGACTATCTCCTGCCAACTCATAATAAACCACTGCTTTCCTGTAAAACTCTAGCGCTTTTTCGTCATTGTCAAGGTCTCTGTAAATGGCACCAATATTATTATAACCAATGGCGAGGGCTTTTGTCCGGTCTGGGCTCAGAAGCTGTATGAATTCATGCAAGTATTGCAAAGCTTTATCATTGATCCCGAGCGACCAATAGGTCATACCTATCCGGTTCAGCAATTCCGAATATTCTCCGGGATTATTAATTTCCTTATAGATTTCAGAGGCCTTTTCATAGTATTCAAGAGCAGGAGCGTAATCACCCTTCTGGTAGCAAACAAGTCCAAGATTTATCAGGCAGTAAGCAAGCTGCTCCTGATCGCCGACTTCTTCAAACTGAGCTTCCGCTTGTAAAAGATAATTTTGTGCCTGTTTAAAGTCAGATGCCATCAAGTATGCCAAACCTATATTCTGGGACGTCTTGGCAACCTTCTCCCTATTCTCCAGTTTCTGATAATCCTGTAAACTTAATGTCAGGTAATGCGCGGCTTTCAGGTATTCACCTATGGAAAAATATCCCCGGCCGATGGATTCGAGCGCCTCAGCCTTCAAATTTTCATCATTTATTTGAAGGGCAAGGTCATAAGCTTGTTCCCCAAACATTATCCCACGTTTGGGATCAGTTGTGGAAAGCACGTATGACAATTCATTGAGAATTTTGATTTTTGATTAACCCTCACTGACCCTCAACAAAGCCTGAAGACTGTCTGTTTGTGACTGTTTGCCGGCTAAAATAGTGAAAGGTGAAAGAATGTACAACGATAACAAAGAAAAGCAAATCAATTTCAAGGTATTTCTTTGGATTGCTCTCACTTATTTTTAGTCATTAAATAGTCATTGGTCATTAGTCATTGGTCATTGGTCATTAGGTTGTTTCTGTCCAACTGTCCAACTGTCCAACTGCGAACTGCGAACTGCCAACTGCCTACTTCCTCTTCTCCATGGCCGACAACTTCTTATGCATTGCATTAGCAGCAGTCCTGCCGGCGCCCATAGCCTGGATGACGGTAGCGGAACCGGTCACGATGTCACCACCGGCATAGACAAATTCTTTAGAAGTTTCCATGGTCTCGGGGTTGTACTCGATATATCCCCATTTGCTACGTTTCAGGTCGGGTGTTGTCTGGAAGATGACGGGGTTCGGGCCATTCCCGACTGCCACAATCACCATGTCGCAATCCTGGATAAAGTTAGAGCCTTCGATGGGCACCGGCCGTCTTCTGCCGGATGGGTCGGGATCTCCCAGCTTCATGCGGATGCATTCCATGGCTTTCACCTTGTTGGAATCGGTGCCGATATATTTAACAGGATTGGTAAGTAGCTTAAAACTGATGCCCTCTTCTTCCGCATGGTGCACTTCTTCGGCCCTGGCGGGGAGTTCATGCCGGGAGCGGCGGTAAACGATAGTCACCTCCTGGGCGCCGGTCCGTTGGGCCGTCCTGGCACAGTCCATGGCCACGTTCCCGCCTCCAACCACGATCACCTTGTTCCCTTTGGGCATAGGTGTGTCGTATTCCGGGAAACGGTAAGCCTTCATCAGGTTCATCCGGGTGAGGTATTCATTTGCTGAGAACACGTTGCCAAGACTTTCCCCTTTTACGCCCATGAAAACAGGCAGTCCGGCGCCAACACCGATAAATACCGCATCGAAATGCTCCAGCAATTCATCGATGGTATAAATATTTCCTATAACATGATTCAGTTCGAAACGGACACCCATCTGCTTCAGGTAGTCGATCTCAAACTGGACAATGGCTTTTGGAAGACGGAACTCAGGGATGCCATAAGTCAACACACCGCCGAGTTCGTGCAGGGCTTCAAAAACCGTAACGCTGTAGCCAAGCTGGCGCATGTCGGCAGCAACGGTAAGGCCTCCCGGGCCGCTTCCGATCACTGCAATTTTTTTATGCTCATTCTTTGTAATAATCGGGACTTTGATCAGGTCCATTTTGCGCTCAAAATCTGCGACGAATCTTTCGAGCCGGCCTATAGCAACCGGATCGTCTTTCACACCCATGATACATTTGGCTTCACACTGGCTCTCCTGCGGGCAAACCCTGCCACATATGGCCGGGAATACGTTTCTCTCCTTGATCTTTTTTGCCGCAGCATCAAACTGGCTTTCTGAAATCATAGCCACGAAAGCAGGGATATCGACATTCACCGGGCAGCCGGTAACGCATTGCGGGTTTTTGCATTGCAGGCACCGGCCGGCTTCCAGTAGGGCCAACTCAGATGTATAACCATACGGAACTTCCTGGTGATTATGCACCCTGAGGGTCTGGTCCTGCTCCGGCATAACCTGGCGCGGTATCTTCAGCTTGATGTGACGCTCGTCCTTTTTTGTAAGGCCATGCCACTCGCAACCGTATTTGGTACAAATGAAAAACGGGATCAGTCGTGAGACTGCCGAGATGGTCACCTGGGCAACAGGTGAACCGCACTCTCCACATAGAATGTCTTGCTTGATCAGGCTGGTGTGGCATTGAGGGCAGATCAAATCTTCGAGAATATCCCCTTTTTCCAGCGGGATTGATGCTTCTACATCAAAAACATCAAGGTAAGGACTGAGAAACAAGTCGATCGTCTGACCTTTATAAACTGCCTTGTATTCCAGTTGCTTATGGCTCTTTTTATCTACGTTGAAGCTGTTCTGGCAGTGCGGGCAGTAAGTGTTTAAATAAGTCTTAAACTTTAAATACTTAACATCGAGATCGAGCATAATTTGAAAAATTATGCGATAAAGTTATCAATAAAAACATGAAAGCATAGCGATTTGGAATTTTCTATCCTCACTTTGCTATTATCAGTTTCCTGGCATCTGAAACTACATCATCAAGAGAAAGGACGACAAAGTAAATTCCTATGGGCAAATCCAGATCACTGATCATTTCATGGTATTCCCCTTTTTCCATTACGCCTTTTTGGATTTCTGCCAGGGTTTGACCTGAGGGTGATAAGATTGATAAAATAACAAGGCCTTTTTTATCTAAACTATAATCAATAGTAAAATTTCCAGTGCTGGGATTCGGATGAATTGATGAAATTTTTCCTGGTGTAGTTTTTAAGGATTCATTGGTTTTATAGAACTATAAACTTGTGCAAATACTTAGATTGACCTATGATGATTTTGAGATAGTATATTCCGGGAGTAAGATTGGTTATATCCGCAGTTAATGTTTGAGGGTCAGGAGATATGAATGTAGAATCACTTTTTACCATATGCCCTGTTTGATCGTATATCGAAAATTTCAATTTTCCACTTTTTATCAATGCTGGAGACATGCTAATATTTAAAAAATCTGATGCCGGATTGGGATAAACACTTATATTTAAATCCGGTGGCAAGCTATTTTCAGGGGTTAATACAGGATCTGCGGATCTGTAAAATGGAGGACCGTATGCTGTACTAAATCTTGATAAAGAATAAAAATATTGATCTTCAGTTAAAACAATCTTTTTCACATCTTTATTTGTTATATTATAGGTATGATCTTCCCATGTCAGGCCATTATCGGAGGAATAAAAAATACCACCGTTAAGATAGCTTTGCTTTCCACACCCAACGTACATTTCATCAAAGTCAATAACAATAGAAAGCACATCTCTGTGAGGAAATACAGTTTCCCAGGTCATTCCCGAATCTGCAGTCTTTAACAAACCATCATAATAACAGCCGGCAAACAATTCATGATCCGCGTTGTAACCCAGGGCCTGAATATTATATCTTAATAATCCGATATATTCCCAGGATTCACCTAAATTATGAGACACAAAAACCCCCGCGTCAAAAGAAGTATAACTAGTTCCGGCTGCATAGATTTCATTTTCTGAAACTGGTAATATGGCATTGATAACGGAATTTTGATTAAGTGTTAAAGAGGTGTCCCATGTCATGCCATGATCGAGGGAACGCATAATCCCCCCCCAAATCCCGCGAAAAGTTTTCCTTGTTGTAACCTGGCCATGGAAACAACATTTTCTGTCATCGGTAATATCAGCTCCCAACTATCCCCATAATTACCAGATGTGAAAATACCATAACCTGTGCCTGCATAGATTGTATCTCCAACTCCCTCTAAAAAACAATAGACATGTGTTTGATTTAACCCTGCAAATTCCCAGGTATTTCCACCGTCAAATGACTTGTAGATACATCCATATGCATATGGGTTGTTTGTAGAAATACCAATAATTATTGTGTCATGATTAATAGGTAACATAGAAACAATATCGAGCGTGTCAGGATAGGTAATTTCCTCATAATATTCCTGTGGGTAGCAGATTTGAATCTGGCAGAGTGAAAAAAATAGAATAGAGATAATCCGGATAGTAGAAGAGAGAGAATTTTGCATTTTTTTACAATTAATGTTGGTTCATTTATGTAAAAGTCTGAATAATTTCCTGACACCTATATAATTAATCAATAAATATAATCTTTGGTAACATACTTTTTGAACAAATTTTTAATCGATTTTAGAAATTATTATGTGAATGAAATGCATGTGTTCTGTTAAAATCACTCCGTGAAACTCTGTGTCTCCTTAGCGGAACTCTGTGAAACTTATAATAAGTTGTTACACAGATGTCCACAGAGTTTACAGAGAACCACGGAGGAGGTTTTTTACAGTACTTTAATTTGGATTATGAGCAGATATTCACGTAAGTAGAAATTGCTTTATCTGCTACGAGGAATTCACCGTAGGCGATTAATTATTGTAGAATTACAGACATCCCATAAATCAAGTTACCTCGTAGAGGTTCAACAAGCTCTATCGTATCGAGAACAAAAGCGAATCCTTCTCTTCTTTAAGATACAATGAATTGCGGTTGATCAGTTCGTCGAAATCAACCTGGAAACCATCGAAATCGGGGCCGTCGACACAGCAGAACATGGTCTCGTCGTTAACCTTAACGCGGCATCCGCCACACATGCCTGTTCCGTCGATCATGACAGGGTTCAGGCTGACCATCGTCTTGACATTATATTGTTTAGTGAGCTTCACGATATTCTTCATCATGATGATAGGCCCGATGGCATAGACCATCTTGATGTCGTAACGCTCACCGAGGTATTTTTTCAGCGGATCAGTCACAAAGCCGCGTTCGCCATAGCTTCCGTCATCTGTGGTGATCACAAGCTCATCGCTGATCTGGGCCATTTCACGTTCCAGGATGATCAGCTCCTTGTCGCGGGCGCCCATGATGCTGATCACATAGTTTCCGGCCTCTTTGAAAGCTTTGGTGACATGATGAAGGATGGCCACGCCCGTTCCACCGCCGATCATGACGACCGTGCCGATGTTCTCGACTTCAGCCGGTCTGCCTAAAGGACCGACGACATCCCTGATCATGTCTCCTTCTTTGAGGGAGCGCATAAGAGCAGTGGTTTTCCCAACCACCTGAAAAATAATGGTAATAGTCCCGGCAAATTCATCTTTATCTGCAACCGTGAGGGGTATCCGCTCACCGGTTTCATTCACCCGGACGATCACGAACTGCCCGGCTTTGACCTTGGCGGCAATTTTCGGGGCGTTCAGGTCGAACCGGATGATCGTCCCCTTGGCCATTTCTTGCTTACGTACTATTTGAAACATTCCTTAGAATTAAAAATTAAAAATTAAAAACTCAAAGTTTCCAGTTTCTAGTTTCAAGTTTCAAATATAAATAGTCCCCAACTTAAACCTTAAACTTCTCCGCCAGAGGCGGGGCATCACCATTCCAAGCTATTCTCCAGCCTGATCTCATAGAGGTCGTTTTCACTGAGGCCATGCCATTTGCATCCTTTTTTCGTACAGATAAAAAAGTCGATCAGTTTGGTCCTGGCGCCCACGGATATCTTTGCTACCGGCGATCCGCATTTATCGCAGGTTTTATCATGAAGGATCAGGCTATGGTCGCAATGCGGGCAGCTCAAATCGCCGACTACCCTATCTTCAGGAAGAAATACCGTTGATTTTGAAGAGAAAACATTCAGGTATGGACTCAGAATGAGGGTGCCTTCTTCGCCGTTGCGGATCTTGAGTTTCAACATATCCCCATCTATCAGGCTTTTCCGGCAATAAGGGCAATAGGTGTGCAGGAAAGTTCCAGTTTCGATGATCTCTTTAGCTTCGTCTCTCTTGATTTGCTCCGGATCAGGAGGCCGTACTTCACGGGGTTGCTGTGTATGTTGTCCATTATAGCCGTATTCCTGGTAAAATTTCCGCAATGCGATCGACAGGTCTTCAAACTCGACAAAGTGGTTTTTACAGCCGCTTCGGGAGCAGATGCTCACCTTTCCGCCCATATCGAGGTAGAACGGGGCCATCTCTGCACCGCAGGTCATGCATTCAGTCTTTGAGGTGATCTGCTCATGACATTCCGGGCAGTGGAAAACAGCGATCTCGTTCCTGGGCAGATCGATGGTGGACTTGTAGTTATAGCTCCCATAAATGGAACTAAGCCAGATGTCGCCTTTTTGTCCGCGACATTCGATATTCAGATGGATACCGGGCACATTGTCGATAAGCTGTTCCTGGTCCATGAGTGAATGCCCGCATAATGGGCATTTCAGACGGAGTGACATGAGTTCGTACATGCAATGAGAAGATTAATTCATTAATAACTCCCACAATGATAAATAATTTTATAATGAGAAAATAATTGAAGTAGTTAAAAAGAATGAAATTGTTTCACACAGAGGCCACAGAAGGAAATCACAGAGATCCCAAAGAATTAAATTTCAGATTTTTATCCGTGGCCTCTGTGTCGCTACTTTGTGGAACTGTGAGAAATTAAACCTTTCAGATTGCTCCCATACCTTAAACTTTGTCGATCAAGCCTTTAACTGAATTAGTATCTAATTTATCCAAATATCATGTATCTTAGCTCATTAACCAAAATGCTATGAAAAAAGGCCTACTCACTTCTCTGGGTTGTTTTCTTTTTACTCTTTCTTTCTCACAGAATAATCCGCCTGTCGCTGTTGATGATACAGTTGAGGTAATTTCCCAGGTTCCGTTCATCATCGATGTTTTGGCGAATGATTATGATCCCGATGGGGATGGAATATCAATTGATCACTGGACTAGTCCTCTTTTTGGTGTTGCTGATACAGTTAACGGGAAAATTCGGTTTAAGTCGAAAAATTTTACAGAAGATACTCATTTTCGCTATTGGATCATAGATAATGGAACACCTCCCATGGTTTCTTCTTCATCAGCGTGGGTTCAGATTTATGTCTTGCCAAACCCGGATGTTCCGGTTGCAAATCCCGACACGTTTGAATTGCTTGAGCTCGTTCCGGTACAGCTGGATTTACTGGCTAATGATACAGACCCCAATGATTATGAACTGGAAATCTATGAAGTTTATTCCGAATCCCATTGCGATGTAACCATAAGTGAAGACTCGTTGTCTGTGACCGTTATTCCCAGGTTCACTTCCTACATGGAGGCGGATTTCACATATACAGCCAGGGAAAGAAACAGTGCGGAATCGTATATATCAAACCAGACAGAAGTTTACATTAAAATCCTCCCTAATCCTGATATACCAATCCTGGTGCCGGATACAGCTTTTACGACCGGGGGGATCAGTGTCTCAATTCCGATCATGGAGAACGATTATGACTTGCAGGGAGATCCTTTTGAAATCCTGGATTACTCGCAAACTACGGAAGGAGACGTTGTGCAGGCCGGGAATAATTTGGTTTTCACACCCGATGTATCGTTCAAAGGCACCAGTGTTTTCCAGTACAGGGTTTACCAGACAGCCAATCCATATATTTATTCAAAACATGCAAATGTGAGTGTCGAAGTGTCCAAAAATCCCGATTGCCCGGTTGGGGTAACTGATCATGCAGCCGGCATGGCTTTTTCGCCAATTACAATTGATGTTCTTGCAAATGATTATGATATAAACGGTGACCCACTTGAAATCTGGGATATTGAATCAGAAGGTACATGCAATATTTCAGGGAACCAGATCATCTATACTTCCGATCCCCTTGCGTCTGCTCATGATTCGCTGTTTTATCGGGTCAGGCAATCTAATAACAGCAATTATTATTCTGAATGGACACCCGTTTATATTGACCTTTCAATAAATCCTATTCTACCCGTAGCAGTAAAGGATAATGTTTCAGCCCGTTCGTTTTTTCCTGTTATCATTTCGCCACTAAATAATGATATCGGGAATACCGCCGATACTTTGCGAATTATATCTGTGAAACACACATTAAAAGGCAATGCTGAAATAATATCAGACAGCCTGATAACTTACCAGGCATTTACGAATGTGGCAAATACGGATTCTATCGAATACATCATTCAGGACCGGCACAATGAGGATTTGAGGGCAAAAGGAAAGATTTATATCCATGTAACCGATCATCACTATTACGATTCATTGGTTGTAAACAACATCAATGCAGGTGTAAATGCCGATGGGATGCTTTTTGCCAATATCGGACAGTTACCAGGGGAAGGATTACACGGTGATTTTCACCCCCATTTCAAATACCCTGCGGGAGAAGAAACAAATACAATTTTCAACAGTCTTATATGGATCGGTGGACTTTCTGATCAGGACAGCCTTCATTTTGCAGGGGAGCGTTACAGGCAGATGGGAGTAGATTTTCAACCCGGCCCGGTTGCGGATCTTTATGATTCAATTTATGCCTTCAAATTCTGGAAATTATGGAAGCTGAATAAGACTGATATCGATTATCACCGCAATAACTGGTGGAAAGAGGGTTACCAACCTATTGAGGACATTTCTTCCTGGCCGGGAAATGGAGATGTATTGTCAGGACAAGCCGCTCAATTGGCGCCTTATTTTGATTTCAACCTTGATGGGAATTATAATCCCCTGGTGGGTGACTATCCCCTGATCCGTGGTGATGCGACAATATTCTTCATGATGAACGATGATAAAATTCATACCGAATCCAAAGGGGGAAAACTCAGGGTTGAAATTCACGGAATGGTATATGGTTTTGATGAACCCGCTGATAGTGCGCTTTATAATACAGTTTTTGTTCATTATGATTTGATCAACAGGTCAGATGAAATCTACGGGGAAACTTATATTGGCATATTTACGGATTTCGATATCGGATATCCATGGGACGATTACGTTGGTTCAGAAGTAACAAGAGCATCTTATTATGGCTATAACGGGACGGATTTTGATTATGATATAACAAGCTATGATAATCCCAACCCGGGTTACGGTGATTTTCCACCGGCGCAATCTGTAACTGTGCTTGCAGGTCCGTTCATGGATGCAGACGGAACAGATAACCCATCAGGAGGCTGTGATTTCAGTGTCAACGGGTTGAATTTCGGGAATGGATTTACAGATGATGAAAGGCTCGGCCTGACCGGTTTTATGCCCCCTCCAAACCTGAATGGAGACCCGGTTATAGCACCTGAACAATATAACTGCTTGAAAAGTATTTTTGCTGACAACAGCAAGCTCCAGTTTGGTGGAACCGGACACTTTCCCACCGCAGCCGGGCCGGAATGCAGATTTATGTTCCCGGGGGATTCAGACCCTTTCAATTGGGGTACTTATTGCGTTCCACCTAATCCTCCATATAACCAGGATGGATTTTACTGGACCGACAGCGCCGAACAAAATCAACCAGGCGACAGAAGAGGAACAGGTGCGATGGGCCCATTCACCTTCGCACCCGGCCAGGTACAGGAAATCGAGCTGGCGTATTGCGCAGCCAACGGCTGGGATGGACCGGTATCATCCCTGGTCCAGTTAATGAAGAATATTGATTCGCTAAGAAGCAGGGTGAACAATGGTGAAATCATCGTGCCCAATGCTTCCCTTGGCGTCAATGAAAAGAAAGTGCCGCCAGGCTTGCTTAAAGTTTTCCCTAATCCTGCCAGTACTGACATTACAATCCAGGTACCCGGGATAATTCCCTCAGGGACAGAATATATTATTTGTAATGTTTTAGGAGATGTTGCGGCATCAGGCGGAACTACATCAAGTCAGCAGTTTACGGTAAATATCAGCGGTTTAAAACCGGGTTTTTATTTAGTCAGGATAAAGTCAAATAAAGGGGCTTTTTCTTCAAAATTCATTAAATACTAATTGAAACTAAAAATAGCACACGGATGACACGGATGCGACGGATTTACACAGATTAATTTATCACGCAATCGAAAATCGAAAATCGCCCAATCGCCCAATCGCCCAATCGCCCAATCTTAATCTCCCCACGTCACCACAGAGATCCGTTTCTTGCCGTCCATGCTGACGGTTAGCGGCTCGTCGAAACGGATATGGCGGAAATATTTCGTCTGGTTCACCACCTTTTGTTTTTTCAGTATATCCCACCGGATAAAACTCTTCGACATCTCGGGCTGTATACTGAAATAACCCACGTTCATCGATACGACATTATGGAAGAAATGAGATCCCGAGGAGGCATCCAGCGGATAGCCCTCGAGGCTGGTTTCGATAATTACACGGGCACGCGAAATCTGGGCCCAGTTCACCGGTATTCCGATCCATTGGTCGCGTGTGCCCCAGCGGCCGGGACCAATCAGTAAATATTTCTTGTTCTCAGCGGCAAACATTTTGTTCAGCTTCTCGATCTCATAAGTCATCTGAACCGTTTCGCCTTTATCGAATACATCGATGTCGACAAATATGACATCATTGATATTCTCGATGATGCCATTACCCATGCTCTTTTCGGCATAGAGGAGGATCTTATCTTTCGGTATCTTGTCGATGTTAATATTATAATCCGTTGCACTGCCGATCAGCGGCTTGATTTGCAGCAGGTAAAATGATGCCCGGTTCTGTTTGTCCTTGGTCAGGTCAACGGCAAATTCAATCTCGACAGGCGAGCCCATAGCCTCTTTGACCACATCCAGCACTACTTCGATGGCCTGCGCCAGTGGAATATAATTGTACTTGAGGATGTTGGCAAAATTGATGATACGCGGTCCAGGATGGGTGATCCCGGGAATGATAGCCAGGTTATCGGCATCATAGACCGAAGCGCAATGTTTCAGGTTTCCGTGCATTTCCGCTTCGTAAACATCGAGCTTGGCTAAGCCGGCCGTATCCCCTTCCAACAGGTTAATATCCTGTTTATTCAGGTCCACCGCGTAAAATTCAACCTGTGTATTCTGCGACTGATCTTTAGGTGTACTGATCTCGGTAGAAGGATACTTAGGTGAAAAACGGTAGGCTTTCTCCCCGTCAACAACAGTCTTTCCCAACCCCACGGCCATTACCGCAAAACCTTCTTCCGGTTGCATGTGCGCGTAAGGATAAAAATTATAGGATTGGGCTACACCGCTGATATGCGGGTAAAAATAATTCCCGTACTGCCTGCCGGCAACTTCCTGGATCACTACGGCCATTTTTTCTTCCTCGATCTTGTAGTGAACCGCCTCGATATAGCCACGGGCCGCCGGTGAATAAATTGACGCGAAAACAAGCTTGATGGCATCAAGCGCCTGCTTCAGGCGTACGTTGATATCAGGATGGCAGTTGGGCAGAAGGTACGTCTCAAAAATGCCGGCGAAGGGCTGCATCAGTGAATCCTCGAACAAGCCTGAAGATCGGACAGCAATTGGTTTGGTGATTTTCGTCAGTAGGATTTTCATCCGCTTAACCAGCGTATCGGTCAGCTTTGAATCCATAAAGCGCTTTTTGATCACTTCATAGTCTGTGGTAATGGCTACAAAATCCCTCAGGTGGTTGCGGTCCATGAAATATTCGAATTCCTCGGTTCCGATGACTGAGGTTTTAGGAGCAAGGATTTTAATATTCGGAATTTGCTGGGAAAAATCGAAATTGTAAATGAGTGTATTGACAAATGCAAGGCCCCGTCCTTTTCCCCCCAAATAACCATCCATCAGGCTGACAATGTTGGATTCATCTGTGAGGGCCGACTCTTCAAAAGGAATGATCTTACCCTGGTTCTGCTCATTGCGAAACCTTCCGATAACATCGATGAGGTATTCGCGGATAGTGACAGCATTTTCGAAATCGGTGACCTTGTGCGGGTTGAGTATCTTGGCAGCCAGTATCTCACCCCTGGCCATCAGCCAGAGCGAGAAATGGTCCCTGCGGGCATGATATAGCAATGACTCGTCAGGAATAGTTCTCAGCAGTTTTTCAAATTCTTTGAGTGAACGCGCCTCGGCAATTTTAGCTCCCTCCTCGTTCCGGTAAACAAAATTGCCAAAACCCAGGAAGTGTGTAATGAAACTCCTGAAATCCTGACTTAAGGTCTCTGAGTTTTTGTTGATAAAGGTACACTGCAACTGGTAGGCCAGTTTGGCGTTTTCTTCATCGGATGATTGAATGATGATCGGAAGGTCTTTATGCGACTTCCGCACAAATTCAACCAGGTCTAATCCAGCGTGCTCATCCGGTTTACCGTCCCGTTGAAATTTAACATCGGTGATCAGGCAGAGCAGATAATCCCGGAATTTTTCCATAACCGCAACCGCCTCTTCATAAGTGGAAGCCATAAGGATCTTTGGCCTTGCCCGCAGCCTTAAAATCTTATAAAGCTCATCCGTGCTGACATCATCAATGATCCGCTTGGTTTGTTCCAGCACAATTTGATACAGCATTGGAAGATAGCGGGAATAATATTTTGCCGAATCTTCAACCAGTAAAATCACCCTTACCATGCCGTATTCAGTATCATTCTCCACATTGATCTTATCCTCGACATGCTTGATCATAGCAAAAAACACCGAAGATTCGCCATTCCAGATAAAAACTTTATCGATATGTTGCAGGGCGTTTTTCTCCTCGGAGATCAGGGCAATGTCGGCATTGTTGTTCAGCAGGAGAAAGACAGGGATATAGGGATAAATCCGTTTTACTTCGCAGCTCAGGCCGAAGGGGGTTTGCTTATCCGCTCCCATCATCATGATGATCAGGTCAAAATGCCTGGTGCGTAAAAGTTCCATAGCCTCATCAATGTTCGATACGCCCGTAATCCTTGGGATCGAAGTTAAATTCATCGTATGGTATTCCCCCAGCACATGTTCCGAAAATCGTCCCTCCTTTTCAATGCTGTAGGCGTCGTATAAATTGGCGACAAGCAGGATCTCCTTCACTTTGAACGGCATCAGGTCATGATAAATATCCCTGTCCTGGTTAGTTTTATTGATAAATCGTTGCAGCAACTGCCGGCTGGTAATGACCGGCTGAGGGACTTCCCCTGTTACGGCTCCTGCCCCGGGAGTCCTGGGTTTTATAACGGTTTTCGCCAGGAGGCTGTTGATATATCCCGTGATCATATTGGCCAGGTTCTCGATCAGGTGCCGTTCTTCCAGCAGGAAAGGGCCTTCATCCAGGTCAGGGAATTTACGCAGGTAATAAACTTCAATGTAGCCAACCTTGTTATCGATGGTTTCAAACTTCTGGCGCTGGACCCATTTAGTCGACTTAAACTCCATACTGGCATATTCCTTGCCCTCGAACATAATACGTGCTGCCGTGAACTGCGGGTATTGCCAGGCAGGCGGTATGATCGTACAGATCTGGCGGAGCGTTTCTTCGACGGACTTGGCTTCCTTGATAATTTGAGTAGTACGGTTAATGGCTGCCAGCTCTTTCAACCGTTCGATGTTTTCTGCCTTGAGCTGCTGGTAGTTATTGCCGTTTGTTCCGGAGTTTTCTTTCATAAAGCCAGAGTGATTTTTGAGACTTTAAAATTAATATAAATAGTTAGTGGTTAGTGGTTAGTGGTTAATGGTGTGAAAAAAATTGAAACCACCGGGTATATTTTGCAAGAATTCGGATTAACATAGTAAAACATAATATTATGACAATTGACAATTTGGAGATTTATAATCTCTCCATCGGGATTGGAGAAAATGTATGGGGGATAGTTATGAAATGGGATCATTTCTCAAAAGATACTATTGGTAAGCAATTAGTCCGTTCGGCTGATTCAGTGGTAACCATTAACCATTAACCATTAACCACTAACCATTAACCACTAACCACTAACCACTAACCACTAACCTAATTAAACTAAATCTAAATTGCCCTTATCCTCTTAATTTTTGTTAATCTTTTCACAGTAACAAAATATTTTTCACTAATATTGCTCCGCTTTTTAGAAAATTCATTAACAACCAAATACATATAACAATTATGGCAAATAACTATGAAAACCTGGTCAATGAGTTTATGGCAAAGATCATTGCCAAAAATCCGGGTGAAAAAGAGTTCCATCAGGCTGTGAGGGAAGTGGCCGAATCAGTGGTCCCCTTTATAGAAGAAAATCCCAAGTACAAAGTCGCCAAGATTCTTGAAAGAATGGCCGAACCGGAAAGAACGATCCTTTTCCGTGTGCCGTGGGTTGATGATAAAGGCGAAATCCAGATCAACAAAGGTTACCGCATTGAAATGAACAGTGCGATTGGTCCTTACAAAGGTGGTCTTAGGTTACACCCGACTGTGAACCTGGGTATCCTGAAATTCCTTGCCTTTGAACAGGTACTTAAAAACAGTCTCACTACTTTGCCGATGGGCGGAGGAAAAGGTGGCTCTGATTTCGATCCGAAAGGCAAATCAGACATGGAAGTGATGCGTTTCTGCCAGAGTTTTATGACTGAACTGCAGCGTCATATCGGGCCTGACACAGATGTGCCGGCAGGCGATATCGGCGTTGGTGGTCGTGAGATTGGCTTCCTTTTCGGCCAATATAAAAGACTGAGAAATGAATTCACAGGCGTATTGACCGGAAAAGGCCTGGAATGGGGCGGTAGCCTTATCCGTCCGGAAGCTACCGGTTACGGTAATGTTTATTTTGCTGAAGAAATGCTGAAGACCCGCGGTGATTCCATGAAAGGAAAGATCTGTACGATCTCCGGATCAGGTAACGTGGCCCAGTATGCTACCGAAAAAGCAACCATGCTCGGAGCAAAGGTCGTTACACTATCTGATTCCAACGGTTTCATTCATGACCCGGATGGCATTACCCCTGAGAAACTGCAGTTCATGATGCACCTGAAGAATGTCAAACGCGGACGTATCCAGGAATATGCGCAGAAATACGGTTGTGCTTATCATGAAGGCAAACGCCCGTGGATGATCAAATGCGATGTTGCACTTCCTTGCGCTACCCAGAATGAAGTTGATGGAAACGACGCCAAAACGCTTGTCAAAAATGGTTGCTTCGTTGTTTCAGAAGGTGCCAACATGCCTTCCACACCGGAAGCCGTTGAAGTTTTCCAGAAAGCCCGTATACTTTTCGCCCCTGGCAAAGCTGCCAATGCTGGCGGTGTTGCAACTTCAGGCCTCGAAATGAGCCAGAATTCCATGCGCCTGTCATGGTCACGTGAAGAGGTGGATTCCCGCCTGCATACCATCATGATCAATATCCATGCTAATTGCGTGAAATGGGGCAAGGGAAATGACGGTTATATAGACTATGTGAAGGGTGCTAATATCGGTGGTTTTGTGAAAGTCGCCGATGCAATGCTTGCTCACGGAGTAGTTTAAAAGATAACTTACCAAACCATAAAAAGGGGCCTGCTGAAAAGTCGGCCTCTTTTTTTATTCCTTCCCCATTAAATAATCCAGGTTCCTCGTTACTTTGTCAAAAACATAATACTGGATTAAAACGAAATCTTCACCATTATTGACTAAAGCATAAGCCCGGTCAAGATCCGCGGGTTCCATTGTCATACCGTCTTCCATGTAAAGTGCCGCGAATCCTTTTTTCTTGAAAATCTTCACTTCATTGATTTTCCCGCTTCGGTCCGTCAGGGTTATTATTGTTTTCGGGGTGCTTGTTTTCACTGAATCTATAAACTCTTTTTTAATAAGTTGCTCCAGCAAGGATTCAAAACGAACGTCTGCAAAAGAGGTTAAAAAACTCAGCACCCTGATCGTATCGTAGTTTTCCATGACCTGGTTGCTTAGCAACGATCGAAGCTCTACATGCTGGTTATCCGGAAGATCAAACTGGTATGATTGCCCGGGTTGTAAAGGGAATTCGACTTTTACTGATAGAATCTCATTAACGCGTGTTTTAAAAACGGTGTAATCACGCCAGTCTGACTTAGCGGCTGAGTACCGCGTGGCGACAAACCCCCTGAATCCCGGAATATGTACAATGTAAGGCTCTTCCGATCCTTCCATCAACATAAAGGTACCCTGGTTATCCTGGGTGACATCACCGACGTAATAGGTCTTGGTGAGCTTTTCATGAGGGAATAGCCTGATTTTATTAAAAAGATTGATCCGGGGTGAAACCTGGTAGATTTCAATTTTTTTTGCAATAGCAGCCATCCTGGTAATCACATTGTTCCTGGCTGCCAATGGTACCGGCGACCGGACCTCCAGGTCCATCAGCGTTTTAAGGAACGAGCTGATCTTAACGTGCTGTGCCGGGTATTTCCCGTCAACCATCCAGGATCCGTCCACCGAGCGCGTCAGGGTGACTTCATTGTTGTTCTTATCGGCTATAAAAATCTTGGTGACAATCGTAGTGTCTTCAATCGAAAAATCGCTCACATCCTTCTTCAGGGTAGTGTAGGAATTCGTAATGACCAAAATAATAGCGGCCAATAAAAGAATCAGGGTTATAATTAAAGTGACCCGGTTTTTTCTCATCATTTTTAATATTTAAAGTCGGAGTAATGCCCTATTTTCCCGAAGCATATTTCCTCTTTCTCAGGTAATTCCGGACAAGACCGAAAATAAGAACGAGTAAAACAGGGAAAAAGATATTAAATGCCTGCCAGATAAACTTGTTATTATTTACCCTGGTCATGTCCAAAAGACGGAGTTTCAGCTCACGCGAACGGATAGAGATCAGCCCTGATTCATCCATCAGATAATCAAGTGAATTCAGGATAAAATCCTTATTTCCGAAAGTCTCCCCGGTAAACTGGTCATAACCCAGCGGCAAAGGATAACCTTTCGAATAGTGGAGCTGGTTTCTGATCACATCGCCGTCAGATACTACTATCATACGGGTTGGTTTGCTGAGTGGAATGAAGCCGATTTCCTTGCTGTTCAGAATTTCAGGCGGTATCCTGTTCTCAAAATTCGATTTGAATTCACCCTCCAGCAATACCGCTACTATCTGTGGCGGACCGGTATAAGCCCGTTCGTCAGGTTCTTTCTCCAGGATCTCAAGCGTAATCAGCGCAGGTGCATTAACGGTTCTTGAATAAGGTGAAGTCTTCAACAAAATGGTTTTTTTAATACCCGGCACCCGGATGGTATCCATGCTGCTGACAAATTCGGTTTTAACGGCATTAAGGTTATTGACGATGGGATGATTTTCCGTTGGTGTAATCACAGGGAAATATAACCAGGGAAAGAAGTCGATCTTGGGCTGATTGCCTACCTGACCCGTCCTCAAAGGAATAGGCAGGGCATTCAGGTCCATCACCAGGTTTTGATTTATCCTGACTCCGTATCTGAACAACATATCGTCAAGGTTAAGGTCTAT
Organism: Bacteroidales bacterium; assembly: GCA_023229505.1. Classification (NCBI taxonomy): domain Bacteria; kingdom Pseudomonadati; phylum Bacteroidota; class Bacteroidia; order Bacteroidales; species Bacteroidales bacterium. Next base: position 29,814 of record JALNZD010000042.1, read on the forward strand.
GGACAGTCCAAGTGTGGTGGTAGTGTTTTTCAGGCTGTCCATGGTAGCAAAAACAGGATCGATAAGCCATAAAACTTTACCTTCCCGCATGATGAACTGATCGATAATGAATTTATCCTTTTCCAAAAAAGCTGAATCAGGTTTGGCAATTATTATTGCATCATACTTGTTAATGATGCGGGTTTTATCTGCAGAAACGCTGTCACGGGTGGTCAGGCTGCCAATCTGGCCACCTATGGCAACTACGCTTACGGTGTATTGTTTGGACAAGGCCTGCCCGATATCATAAATGTCGCGGTTTTCCAGCTCACCATGCCCCCTGATGAAGGCCACGCGGGGTTTCATGACCACCGTCAGATCGCGGATTGCGCTGGCAAGCCTGAATTCGAGGGCCTGGATGGAATTATTCAGCACCTCCTCAGGACTGACACCAATTTGTGAATTTAACAACTCAACTGCCAGTTCATTGGATTTATAATTTGCAATTGCGCCGGGGAAAATAACCTGTTGCTCCCGCCCTCCTTTGGTACTAACTTGCAGGTCAGTGGGTTGTAGCCCTTTTTCCGTCAGTAACTGGTAAGTATCGTTTCTTTCTTTCTGGTCATCACTTTGCGAAGGATTGACAAACTCGTACTGGATATTCTTGTTATAAGCCCTGAATTCATCGAGCATCTCCTTGGTGGAATTCCGAAGCCGCTTGAATCCGGCCGGAAAATCCCCTTCCAGGTATACTCTAAAATAGACTATATCATCTATCTTCTTTAACAGTTCCTTTGTTGCCGGTGAAAGTGAAAAGCGCTTTTCTGACGTCAGGTCAAACCGGGTAAATATAAAAGAACCAATGATATTGGCAAGAATAATGATAACGACACCCAACAGCAATTGTATCAGGCTGTTCCGCTTCATATTCCGTTGCTTATTCTTTTTCATCACCATCATCTACCATTTCCTCCGTTCGATGGAATATTTTGATAACAGGATAAAAAATGAAATGATGCCAAGGAAATAAATCATATCCCTGGTATCAAGGACACCCCGGCTCATCGATTGATAATGGTCATTAATGCCGAGTGATTTGATCAGCAGGTCAACCTTTCCAAAAAGATCAAAAGAATAGATGAAATCAAATCCTACATATAGAAATCCACAAAGAAAAACAGCAATGATAAAGGATACAATCTGGTTGTCGGTAAGTGTGGAGGCGAACATCCCGATAGCCACAAAGGAAGCACCCAGGAAAAGCAGTCCTGTATAAGAACCCCACATCCCCCCCATATCGATGTTGCCTTTAGGCAGGCCAAGCTGGTAAACTGAGAAGAAATAAACCAGGGTGGGCAACAGCGAAAAGATCACAAGGATAAGTCCCGAAAGGAATTTAGCCATGACGATCTCAAATTCAGTCAAAGGTTTGGTGAGGAGCAGCTCCATGGTCCCGGTCCTCTTCTCCTCTGCAAACAATCGCATGGTGATGGCCGGGATGAGAAACAGGAAAACAAAAGGCGAAATCATAAAAAGCCCGTCAAGACTGGCATAGCCGAAATCAAGGATATTAAAGTCGCCCTGGAAAACCCACAGGAATAATCCATTAATAAGCAAAAACACCGTAATCACGATGTACCCGATTAACGAACTTAAAAAGGAGGATATTTCTTTTTTTAGAAGGGTTAGCATTAAGATATAAAATTGTGCTTTCTTTTTATTAAAAATTGAAATTTGAAATTAGAAATTTGAACTTTATTCTACGCTCATCACACAAAGCCTCCATGCCGCCATGCCTCTATGCCTTCACGCCGCCGCAAAGATACCAATTTTAATTATCGGCATCCCGCCCCTTTTCGCCTGTAGACTTAAATAAATGCTTCCGTGGGCTTTATTACAGGATCAACATTTTCTTTGAAGCTGCCCTTATTCCATTTTTGCTGATCGAATAAAAATATATTCCCGCTTTGAATCCAGAAGCATCAAATTCAATGAAATCGGTTCCTTTTGGCTTGTTTCCAACAGAAATTGATTTGATCAATTGTCCGATATTGTTGTAGATATTCAATTGAATATCTGATTCAATATCAAGATCATAGTATATTTTTGTTTTGCCTTTAAATGGATTTGGAATATTTCTTAACTGATCAATTAATTGTGTGCCTGCGTTAATAGAAGGAATTTCAGGATTGGACATATTATTTACACTAGCGCCATGTAATAATAACAGTAAGTCATCTTTATGATCTTTAAAAGCCTTGAAAGATTTCGGTTTGAATTGGCTCAACCGTCCAATATAAGACGAGGAACGCAAGGTCGTATCAATTCCCATTTCCCAATATAAGTGTTCAAGATCAATTATTGCAAAAATTGAATCTTCCAGTGTTTCCGGGTTTTCGATAACATTCTCATACCAAGCGATGGCGTCAGGATAATTTTCAAGCTTTTCATCACATTTATTCGCAAGGTTATCAGAAATCTTCAACAAATGCTCATGATTTAATATAACAGAATCCGTTAAATACCAGCTTTTTAATCCTGAAAAATCCATTCCCGCAAGCGGCTCGAGATATAATAGTTCTTTTAATGCGCTAATTGATGGTTCTTCATCAGGGTAAGATGTCACCACATGCTGAAATGTTGACTTAGCTCCGGTATAATTGTTTGAATCTATCTGGCTAACCCCAAGATCGAATAATTGTTGTGCATCCTTAGGAACAAGTTGTCCGCCATTTAATGGCCAAATTGGATCATAATCGTAGTGTCTAAACGGACAAAGATTTATATCTGGATCAAAATTAGGTCCCCAATAGTTATTTTCAACATTTACAACAGGAGGTTGGGTAGACATATCAACATCATGGAAAACAAAGCAATCCGAAGCATATCCATAAATTGCATTCCATTGCATGGTAAGAGGAAAGGCATTTCGTGATGCGAAAACCTGATACATAGTATTGTTTTTGATTCTTTGGGTTTCACTTTCATCCCGAGCATTTTGATTTCCTGTGATGTAAAGCCGGCTAAAGTTTAGGCTTTGAATTCCAATTTCGTTTGTATAAATATTATTATTCTGAATTTCAGCTATACTTGAATAGGCTGTAATACCAGCCAAATCATTTTGGCATCCGAAAGTACAATAGATAAGGTTATTAGTTATATGGTGAACATTCCCAGGTTCAATCGAACCTGAGTAATTAATAGAAATACCATGATAAGTGCTTTCCGGATTGCTAAAATTATCAATAGTATCATAAGAAATATTGAAGCTTTTGTAGCCATAAATATCTATCATAGATTTGGCGCCATCGTAGGCAGTTCTAAATGTACAATTGGTAATATAAGCAAAATTATCAATTGGAAGTGGTCCCATTGTCGGATTGGAAGCAATAATGGATGAGTTGGTAAATTTCGAATATGAAATCGATAGATTGCTAATTGTTTGATTTATGAATGAGTTTTTAAATTCAGACTGAGTGATATCAAGAAGATTGCCGCCACTTATAATGCAATTTTCAAAATGACAATGTGAGATATTCACTGGTTGAGGTCCAAAATGTAATTCAAGCGTACTTCCGTCATCAGCAGTAAAAGTGACTTCAGAGCCTATTTGTATACTTCCCTGAATATAAATTTTACTTGTTCCTCTGCTTGCATGAAAAATCACATTATCCCCTATTATTATGGAACTGCCTTCTTCGATGGTCAACTCGCTGTTATACATATCTATTTTTACACCATCTTCTACTGTTAATACGGCGTTATTGTTTACAGTCGGGGAAAAACGACTTACCATATTGCTAAATAAATTAACATCTTCTGGTAATTCCTGGTTATCACCAGGCACAATCAGATCATAATCAATCGAAACGACGGTTGAATCATTATTTACTATTGGAATATTTTCTTCAATACAAGGCAATTCAAATTCCTCACCCCATCTGTAATCAGCAATAGAAAAATTTAAAATCACCCCTACATGAGGTTCTGAATTTTCATATTCTACTAAAATGAAAAAAATCTTCCCAAAATCTTCATCAATATAAAAGTGAGAAAAATCTAATCCAACATTAATAGGCCCAGAATAAGCCCCCCTCATCTCATGGCATCCTCCTTGGAACTTGAATGATTTGAATGGTGTAGTGTTTGATGGAGTAATTTGATTAGCATTTCCCCCGAATCCAATTTTATAGTTAAGCTTTTTCCGACATGGGTAATCGACATTAGTTTTAATTGTTAATAAAGGTTCAGATTCATCTGGCACATAACATACGTTGGCTCTTCTTCCGTCTTGCAGACCTGCTGCCATGAGTTTATAAGGAACATAGACGTATCCAGTATCCCCCCATTCAATTCCCCAGCTATTCACCACTTTAAAAGCACCCATCTCACATTCGTCAAGTTGAATTATACCGTCTTCATCAAAATCTTCATTCATATATACTCCATCAGTGTCAATATCAAAACATTGCACATCATCATGATAACCTACAATGGTAAGTACATGTCCGCCTGTATGACCCCATTGAGTAATATAATGTTTCAATTCTTCCGGTGTGCCTGGAAGAAAAACACCTGAAGTCCATCCATCACAATAAACGGAAAATGTAGCTAAGCCACCATCCTCTTCACCGGCATTATGATCAGAAAGCCAATGTTTAAGTGTATCTAAGCTTTCATAATTATCATTCCAACGTATGTTTGCAAATGAATCAACTTTATTATGCATTCCACTCTGATAGTTATCATAACCATTCATCCAATAAAGGTATTTCGTACTATCAATATTTAATGCGGGATCATCATATACATCATACGAAGGACACCCATTATCCATTATTAATTTGAAACCATCTTTGGGAGATGTTGGTGTCAAATGATAACCGCCATTTAAAAAATTGTAAGAATAAAAAGGATTGTATTGATTTTGTTTATATTCATCTCCAATTGCTTCACCCCCAGGCACATTCCGATGTCGGTTAATTTCGTAGCCGAATGTATACCACAATTCAGCAACATGTACACATGCACCACTATTTCCCTGGTCAAAAACCGGGGGCATATATTTCAATTGTGAGTTATCAACAACCGAGGGCAATTCTGAAGCGGCAGATTTTGGAGTGAGTACCATATTAAAGATAGTTGCTTCTACTTCCGGTGATGTTGGTAAGGCATCTCCCACCATCCATGGGTCACCATTTTGGTCAGGGTTAATATTTACTAACTGTGCCGATAAATTTACTGTTACCATTATAAATGGTAAAAGGCAATAGATTGGTTTTCTTTTCATGATCGGATTAATTAAATTCTAGTGTCATGTCAACGCTCATATGACGGATAAAGTTTTTTCAGTTTAATGCGAGCCTTCTCCTTTGTGAACTGCCAGTTAATTTTCTTATCGAACCCATTGCGAGCCTTCTCCCAAGCTTCGACTT
>JALNZD010000043.1 GCA_023229505.1 Bacteroidales bacterium
CTTCGGATTCCCGGTCGCCCGGGACACCCTTGCTTTCGGCTATAAGATTCCGGCCATTACGGCTCTTTTTGGACTTGGAGGCGTTTACCCCCGCACCATTGAGATTTACTACATGCCCGGCACACCATTACATTCATGTCTTTACAGACAATATGCCAGCATAGCATTTTCTTGCCATTGTAATAGGTGGTAAGCAGAAAATTTGAAGGAAGATATTTGAATAAATTAAAGCTAAGCGTTTCTAGTTTTGTAGTGGTTTTCTTCATTATTTCAAGATACAATGAGTAGTGCTCCTCATTAAATACTGTGCAATCTGATGTAACTGACATGACATTGGAGAATTTATCCCTGATTTTATGAATCCTTCTTCTATAGCTATGCCTGAGAGAATTTTCATAGCTTTCAATATTATCACATCCTAATTTTAAAATAATAGTTGGCAATGTTCTCATATTTAAAACTTTATTCTGAAGGTAATCTTCCATGAAATTAATTCCAAGGATTAGTCCGGATTCTAATAGAATAAGTTCTGATAAAAAATATTCAAATTCGCTGGAATCACCTATCATGGGCGGGGTAGCAATGGATGCCGGTAATCCTATAACTTGTACTTTACATGGACTAGGGATGTTAGCAAAGGTGAGAATATCAATTTTTAATGTATAAACAACTGTTCCCGCTGCTAAGCTATTATTACAATAGAGTTCATAATATCGCTGGGCACATGGATTGTATTTGTGAAGATGATTGAGGAATTCTTTTTTTTGAAAATAGAAATTAGCCAGATTGTCCCAATTGGTATTGAGATTTTCAGGAGAACTAATTCTTTTAACTGTTTTCTCCATTTTTAAAAGCTTGCTTATAACTTGGCTATGGCACAAAGGACCACAAAGCACAAAGTTACGCTAAGAGAATATGGATCTATGTGGCCGAATTGCCTCCGCCGGCCGGTGCTACCAAGCCACCCAGTTCTTTGTCGATGAGGAACAGTCCGGATTTCTCATTGCCCGCTAATGCCATTTTATCCAGGATGCCATTCACCAGGTTTTCTTCTTCCAACTGTTCGGTTATGAACCATTGCAGAAAATTTGCCGTGGTGTAATCTTTCTCCGTTGTGCTGACATGGTAGAGCTCATTGATTGAAGCCGTGATGTATTGCTCATGCTTCAACACTTCCTGGAACAATTTATGCAACGACTCAAACTGGGACGGAGGCTGCTCGATCTGCTGGATGACCGAATACCCGCTACGGTCGTTCAGATGGTGAACAAATTTGAGCTGATGCATCCGTTCTTCGTCGGAATGTTTATAAAGAAACGCTGCAGCGCCCTGGTAACCATTCTTCTGGCACCAGGATGCCATCGACAGGTAAAGACGGGATGAATATTCTTCCTTTTTGATTTGTTCGTTAACTGCTTTGTCAACTTTTTTTGAAATCATGATATGTTGTGTTTTAAGGTTCTGCTTTCAAAGATAATAAGAAGACAGAAGTCAGAAGACAGAAGACTGAATTATTTCACTGCAGATAACGCAGATTTACGCAGATTGTTCACAGAAGGCATGGGGGCATGGGGGCATGGAAGCATGGGAGCAGGGATGGTATGAAAAGACGAACCCCGTCAGTTATTGCCGGCGGGGCTGTCTACTCGATTAGCTGCTTGGTGATTTGCTTTTTTGTTATCGGATTATGCTCATTTTCTTTGTATCACTTAGCTTTCCATTAAAAAGCAGTGAATAAAAGTAAGTTCCCGATATAAGGTCAGAGTTCGTAAAGTCAACTTTGTAAGTTCCTTTATCTTTTATACCCTCATTTATCTGCCTCATTTCTTTCCCTGTCAGGTCGGTGATAGAAATAGTAACGTGAACTTGTTTTTCAATCTTATACCATATTTGTGTATTTTCCGAGAACGGATTTGGAACATTTTGCAACAAACTGCCATAAGCTATGTTTGTAAGGTTTTGATGCAGTTTCTCACTCATGGTTTCACCGGGTAGTAATGATAACAAATAGTCCCTATGCTCAAAGTATTTTTCTTTGGATTCAGGTTTAAACTGCTTTAAATTTCCTGTATAAGTAGATTTCAATCCCTGGTTTTCCATGAGAAAATACACATAGCCCAAATCTATAATGGCAAAAACACTGTCTTCGAGGCATGAGGGATTAGTAATTTTGTTTTCATACCAACTAATAGCAAGGGGCCAGTTTTCAAGTTTAACATCGCATTTATTAGCAAGAATATCCCCTAATTTTACAAGGACTGTATCGGCCGCGATTGAATCGTTTGTTTGGTAATATTCTTTAAGCCCTGAATAATCCGCAGCAACGTATTCTTCCAACCTTAGTAGTTCTTTCATTGCTGCCTGTGTGTAATCCGATTTAGGGTATTGTTGAATAAAGAGTTGGAATAAGTTTTTGGCAACGGTATAATTCCCATTCTCAAACTGTTCTAAAGCACTCGTGTACATATCTATAATTGGATCGGGGACTATGCCACCTCCACCCGGACACCAGGTAGGATTGTAGATGAAGTATGTGCTTGGATAAAAGTCTTCGCTGGCATCGAAGTTATCACCCCAGCAATTATAGCGTATATCTTTCTGATTAATTCTTGTACTTCCGGCCGGATATGCAAAATATAGCAGTGGATCGTATGGATTTCCGGCATTGTCCTCATCAATTATTGCGTTGTACCTGAAATACCATGGGAAACTATATTTTGAAGCGTAAACTTCATAACTCGTGTTATCCTTGATTTGTTGGGTTTGTGCGTATGTTTGAGCTCCCGGATTGCCGAATAAGGCCACATTACAATTATTCATCAGGCTTAATCCTATCTGGTTATTATGAATATTGTTGCCGGCAATTGAACCTGTAGCATCATAAGCCAATATACCGGTTTGATTACAATCGTGGATATTATTGCCATAAATACTCTGATTACCGGTATTGCCATTACCTGAATTACAGATTTGTATTCCATTGTGATATGCTTTTATGTTGTTGTTTTCAATGAAATACTTCCCATAATTCCAAAGGTCAACTCCAACATGCATATTTGTATTGGAAATAGTACAACCTGAAACAGTTGCTATTAAATTGGGGTCGTTTACCTGGTTTTCGAGATAAAGCCAGGTTTCAAGGAGGGTTGAATTGTTCACCGTAACATTGCCACGATGAGAATAAACCCAATGGCAGTCATTAAATGTGCAATTGTTCATCGTAAGGCTTGCCCCATAATTATGGAAATCTGATTTAGTAAATGTTGTTCCGGTAAAAGAGGTTTGCAAGGCATTGTTGTTTAGGTATAAACCGCCAAAAGAACTTGATGTACTATTGTTGCCAATCGTTACATTTTGTCCCACCTGGATATTGCCATTTATTTGAATGCTATTGTTATTATTACCGAGAAATATAACATCATCCTCAATAATAAGATTAGCACCTGGATCAACTAATAAATCTGCCAAATTATTTCCAAAATATAAACCTAACCCATCTTCAAGAGTCAGACTAACACCGGGATCAATTATTAATTCTCCCCCAACTAAGAAATTTCCCTGAACTGATTGGGTGTTTTCTACATTTCCAGAAATTCCACACAAAGAAAGTAAATCTTCATTAAACGAAATATCAGTAAACTCTTGGGGATCTTCAGGGTCATAACCAGTATATTTTGGATAATAATAACCGTAAGATGACCACGTGTCCAGATTATTGGCATAATCAAATGCTTCTTCCATTTGTACAAAACCATCCCCATCTAAATCAGGGTTGTGGTCGCCGGGATGCCCTACCATTTCAGGATAATTATAAAAAGGAAATAAGCCAACTTCATGCGATTCTTCCCAAGGATAATCGTTGTGTGGATAATATCCACGGGCTGCGGCTGTCCAGTAATATACAAATTCATCGTAGTTAGCTCCTGTAATCCATATTTCTGCCCATGATGATTCATCATCTGATGCGGTTTGAATTGACCTGTTTTTACAGTTCACGTTATAATTAACAAAGTCTGACAACTCAACTTCAAAACCACCAATCTGACATGGCTCCAATACGGCAATTATCTGTGCACAATTAATATCCTCAAGGTATTGTGCAAGTTCAAAATCTCCCAGATCATCACCCGGAAGGTTAATATAAGAGTGCCCGCCACTCATATAGCCATGATCATCCACAAAAATAAATAAGCCGTCTTCAGGTCCTAATTCCGGAATTTCAGGTGATGTGTTGGTTTCGCCTGACATCTCCTGGAAAGTGTGGTGGATGCTTGTTTTATAGGCATTATAGTCAATATCATCTGCTCCATCATTGTCAAAGTCAGCACCAAACACACTTGAGCTATTTACGTAATGGATAAAAATATTTTCTTTGGTATATCCGTAAACATCAAGCAGTGTACAGTAAATAGCCGAAATATCGTTCCAATAACGGTCCTGGTCGGCACCGTTAATAATTACTGCATACAAATTTGGATTGGGGTCAAGCCCGTTAATTGTTGCATTGGGGTTTACCGGTAAATCAACCGGTGTTGACCTTGTCATTTCCGAAATGGCTGTGTAGGCCTTTTTCCAATCAACCGGGAAAAAGTCTTTATTTACAATTTGGTATGCCCCGGTGGATTCATTTACAAAAATATACCTGCAGGGGTGTGCCCAGTTAGCAAAAGGCCTGTCGTCAACAAAATACACCCAGTTGGACGAATAAGGCATGTTGACTGATTCACCGTTTTCAAGCAAAATTGTACCCTGGCCAGATTTTACTACATCAAGCATAAAAACATCTATCCGGTCAAGTTCACCGGACAGTACCTGGCTTAAAACAAGGTTGGTGGCTTGCTGGCTTGTAAATTGGGCCAGCGCAGGAAAAACACACAGGCAAATAATTGTCGGTTAAATAAAATTACGTAGTTTTAACATTTTCATGTCCCCCTAAATTTTAGTTTAATTTAATTAATTTAACTGATTGGCGGACTTTTCCGTTTACTTTCAGGTAAGCGATATAAGGGCCGGGCTTGTTTGGTTTACCGCCTGCATCAAGCCCGTCCCATTTTATTGTATTCAATTGACCTCCTTTCCGAATTTTGTTTGTTAAACTTATGATTAAGCTTCCCCGAAGGTCGTAAACGGACAGCTCCGCCAGAGCTGTTTGTTCTATTGTGAATTGAAATGTTGTTTCGGTTGTAAAGGGATTTGGATAGCACGATAATGGGTTTTGGGATTCCGGTTCCGGGTTTTTTATTATGGTTATCGGGTCTTCCACAAAATTTCCGTTGCCATCGTTGAATAATATCTCCAGGTTATCGGGCAGGTAAGCATATAAGGTTTTTACCGTGATAATATCGTTGTAGCCATTACCATCCATATCTGCACAATAGCCATTGCGCCAGCCCTCCTGTGGATTTGAGGGTGGCAGGGCCACAAACTGTGAGTCTGCAAGTTGGAAGTCACCCTGGTTATAATAAATAATATAGCCCGATTTATCAGACAATTGAAAGAGAATATCCTGCAAGCTGTTGTTGTTAAAATCGGTAACAAAAAATCTTGATGACATGGGTTGAAAATAAAACTCTTCCAATGTATCAAATATGTTATTCCCCTTATTTTCGTACATTATCAGGCTGGTTATCCCAATTATGGGTATGCCAACAAAAGTTAATATATCATTATCCCCGTCAAGGTCGAAATCAACGATTGAAACGCCTTCTTTAAAGTTATTAGTTTCTAAAATCAACGACTGAAAGCCATCAGGATAACTAAAATATACTTCGGTGCTTTGCCCGCAAACTACAATATCGTTCCTGTTGTCACTGTTCAGGTCACCACAAGCTATTGCTGTGGGAAAATAACCATTCACATAAGTGTATTCCGGTTCAGAGAAATTACCTGTACCATCGTTGTACATAACCCCCCAGAACTGGCCATTATTGGAGGCAATTATTATATCAGTATAGCTATCATTGTTAAAGTCACCGTAATTAATATCTGAAAACGTTTCACTACTATTTAGTGAAAAATCCTGAAACATTTCAAATGCGCCACCATAATTATAAAAAACCCTAATATATCTTTCCGCTATACCTGAAGAAAAATCTGACATAAATGAAACAATATCTGGGTAATTGTCATTGTTGATATGTGCAGTAAAAATGTTTTCCTGATAACCACAAAAGACAATAGTTGTATCTAAAATTGCAAATATTCCGCTGTTTGTATTTTCTAAAAGTGTGATTGAAGTGTTATTATTTTGCCATGCAGTTTTATGCCCAACAATAATATCATTATCCCCATCCAAATCAATATCGCCGGCTGTAACGCTCCATGCTGCACGGGGTATGGTGTAGTTGCTACGGGTGTCGCCGGTTTTAAAAGCAAGGGCTGCCAGAGCCGTCAGAATTAATAGTATTTTTTTCATCACTTTTTGTTGTTTAATATATTGGCCCACTCTTTCAGATTGAAGGCGGGTAATATAATCATTTTTATTGTTAATTCAAAAACAATTCGGAAAAAAATTATTTCTGACATGTTAAAGTCCTTGTAACTATTCACGCCCTATGAATATAGGGTATTAATTTGGGTTAGTGATTGTAACGGGTTGAGATTATTTTTGATCGCAGTATCTATAACTGACCGTATGGTTGCGAAGGACTCAGCACCGGAAATTGACTTGAACTGGCCTGATATTTTTTGTTTCACCTTTACATTTCGTATCGCACGCTCTGAACCATTGTTATCAGGAGGAACCTGTGGATTATACAAGAAAGTAAAGATGTGTTGGCGGTATTTAATGTATTTTTACATCCTCAGAAGATTAATTGTAAACATGTGATTGTTAATAGCTACATTCAAATTAATGGGAGTGAATAGTTACAAAAGAAGAAGTGTCAAATTATTAGTTTTCATAATTTTAAGTTTTTTGGTCGTACCTGAAACAAGAAACAAACAAAATCACTCAACCTAAACTTTAGAATGCTTCCTTGCTTTTATGGCACATCCTGGTTAATAAATAATTGAACGAATATTACCGAGCGTGTAAGAATGTTCCTGCCTGACTGCAAGCGTATTAGGTAAAGGCCTGGTTTAACCTCCTTTCCGTTTAAGCCTTTACCATTCCATATTATTCTATACTCACCTTTCATTTTATATTCATTTATTAATGTATTTATTAATTTCCCCTGCAAATTATAAATTGAGATATTTGCAAAGCCGGAACGATTCATATTGAAAGTGATGTTTGTATGGTTTGTAAAAGGATTTGGCGACACCAATAAGCAATTATCATCTTTCACCTCCAGGTTGTCGTCAATAGCATTAGTATAAGTTGAATCGTACACCCATACACCATCGCCGTGTGTTGCTATGTAGAATTTATTTTCATTAATGAGAGGAATTATTTCCAAGGTGCGATTTTCATAGGAACCCTCAAATTTCTGCCAGTTTTTTCCTGAGTTATTGCTGTAATGAATACCGTCATTTCCAGTGCAGTAAAATAAATATTCAGGATTGTCTTTTGCAATTGTAAAATTTCTGATATTTTGATAGTGAAAAGGCCCGGATAAGTATTCGTCCATTAATTGAAAGTTACTTCCCCAATCATAAGATATTTGTATATCATCTCCTTGCATGCTTGAACCAAATAAAGTATTTGAATTCTGCGGATGTATTCCGTCAATTCTTAATTCGAGTGCATCTTCTTCCCATGTTAGTCCGCCGTTAAGGCTTCTGTGTCTTCCAAAATAAACAGTATCCGGATGTAAATGATCGATTATAATGTCTGTATAATTTTCATCGTTATGGCTGACAAAAACAAGTGTCCAGCTATCACCATAATCCGTTGACTTATAGAGAGGGTGCACGTAATCGTCAGGACTCGATGTAAGATAAACTATATTAGTGGACATAGGATTTATTGCAATATCAAATATTGCCCCAACTATATTATGTCTGATGCTTTGAAAAGTAATGCCACCATCATAACTTCTCATAGGATCGCGACCGCCATAATATATTGTATCAGGATATAGAGAATTGAATTTAGTAAAACCGACCGGATCAATGACTACTCTTTCCCAGCTATGGCAAGCATCAAAACTTTTCCATAATCCCTGAGCACCTGCTGCATATACAATATCACTATTGTTTGGATGAACTTCCAAATCCAAAATGTATGAATTCATCAGATTTGTATTTTGTGATTGCATTGTAATACCACCATTTTCAGAGTGAAAAACACCGTAATAAGTGCCAAAATAAATATTGTTGGTATTTGACGTTTCTGCCTGACAATGATTTCTTAAATTGATGGTGCGTATCGCGCTGGAAAGTTTATCGGAAAGCTTATCAACTTCAAACCATGAAGCCCCGTTATTCGTACTTTTCAAAATACTGAATGTAAAATCCGGTTCTTCGGTTTGCCTTTCAATATATAAATTAAAATCTGCATCGGCATACATACTTGTTACCCATTTGTAAGGGTCTTCAAATCCTTCGTAAAGGCTCCAGTTTTGTCCGCCGTCATCAGAAAACTCCAACAACCAGTCTAAATATCCTGTATAAACTACTCCCCACATGTTTTGAGTGTTTCCGGGATTAATGCTTATGTCGTAAACAGGAAAATCATCCATTACTTCTTGCCAACTATTGCCATTATCAAAACTTTCCATTATTCCCCATGAAAAACCAGCTTCACCTGCACTGCCTATTCCAATAATTAAATGTTCATTATCAGTCGGGTCTCTTTTAATGTCAGTAATATTATATGTGTTTCCATGAGGTAAACTTTCGATAAGGTTCCATGTATTTCCACCATCTAAAGTTCTGTATAATCCACCGTTTTGAAGAGAGCCGGGTGTATAATACATACCTGTTCCCAGGAAAATATCATTAGGATTTTGAGGGTTTATGTTAATAAAATTTACAGCCAATGTATCTGGCAATGTTTCATTTGCTTTTTGCCAGCTATTGCCACCGTTTGTGCTTTCAAATAAACCTCTCTCCAACGTACTTATCCAAAGATAATTTTCATCTTGTGGATTAACGGCAATAGCATCAATTGGATAATGATCGCCGTACCACCAGCAAGGCAATGACGGAGTATTACTAAGCGTATCTTCATACGAAGGAAGGTTATAATTTGAACAATATATCCATGTTGCACCCCCGTTATTCGTTTTGTAGAGGCCTGTTGAATATGTTCCAAGATAAATGACATTTGGATTTGATGGAGCCATTGCCAATGATTGTACATGAGCACAAAATGGGCCATTTCTAAACCAGTGTGTGTCGCTTTGTAAAATTATTTGTGATTGAGTAAATAGGTTGATAAATATTCCGGTTATTAGCAAGATCAAATTTTGCATCGTTTAAATTTTTAATATCTACTCAGCAGTAATGCATTAAAAAAAATCCAAGATAATAATCAATACCTTCAAAAACCAATGGTTGTATTGATCAGAGGTCTGTTGTTTAGAAGAACCTTAATGGATAGTGGCTTGGTGCAGTAAATATACAATGTAATTCGTTATTTGTCAAGGATTTAGTAAAATAAATTTACGAAGAGCGGAAAGAAGGGAAGAGCGGAACTTTGAACTTTGAACTTTGAACTATCCCCGCAACGCTTCCGCTCCACTGACGATCTCGAGCAGTTCTTTTGTGATGGCGCTCTGACGGGCCTTGTTGTAAGACAGGCGAAGTTGCTTAAGCAGATCCTGGGCGTTTTCGGTGGCCTGTGCCATGGCGGTCATCCTGGCCCCATGCTCGGCGGCGTAAGAATCAAGGATAGTCTTGTAAAGCTGTACTTTCAGCATCTTCGGGATCAGCTCCCTGACCAGCACCGATTTCTCGGGCTCGAAAATGTAATTTGCTAACCATTTGCCGGTTTTTGCGCCTTGTACAACAGCAACCGGTATGATAGGCAGGTACTGTTCGATGGTCAGTACCTGCTGGCCGGAATTCCTGAAGTGATTATAAATGATCTCGATCTTATCGTATTTCTTCGTGGCAAAAGCCGCCATCAGTTCTTCG
Source organism: Bacteroidales bacterium (assembly GCA_023229505.1). Taxonomy (NCBI): domain Bacteria; kingdom Pseudomonadati; phylum Bacteroidota; class Bacteroidia; order Bacteroidales; species Bacteroidales bacterium. Next base: position 10,024 of record JALNZD010000043.1, read on the forward strand.
GCAATCGCTACCGTGTTAACAAACGTCAGCGCATCGAAAATATCATTGTTGGCGTTGACAACGTTAAACTTGTTCTTCCTGAAAAAATCAGTCCCCTTTTTACCGATAGGATAAAGATCGAGCTGGCCTTTCCGGTTGATTTCCCTGTAGTGCTCATCGATATAAGCCTTGGCAGCCTTGATTGCATTGCTGTTGAACGGGCCGCACAGGCCGCGGTTTGAAGTTATTACCAAAAGCAACACCCTCTGCACCGGGCGTACGGTAGAATAGACGGCCTCATCGGTATTTTCCAGGCTCGAAGTGAGGTTTCCAAGGATCTCCCTGAGCTTGGCAGCATAAGGCGCCAGCGCCTGGACGGCATTCTGCGTCCGGCGCAGCTTACTGGCCGCGACAAGCTTCATCGCGCTGGTGATCTGCTGCGTAGAATGAATCGACTCGATCCGTATCCGTACTTCCTTTAGACTAGCCACAAAAACTTCGTTTTAGTTCAAAGTTCAAAGTGCAAAGTGCAAAGTTGAAGTTGACAAGTTTAAAGTAGCATGACCACTTTGAACTTTGCACTTTGAACTTTGAACTATTTTTCATATTTCTTTCCAATATCCTTTGCTGCTTCTTCCATCAGTTTGATGCCTTCATCGGTCAGTTTGCCTGCTTTAAGCTCCTGAAGGACATTCTGGTGATTTTCTTCCAGGTGGTGCAGGTATTCGACTTCGAAATCCTTCACGCTTGCGACCGGTACATTTTTCAGCAAATTGCGTGTTCCCACGAAAATGATAGCAATCTGTTTCTCTACCGGCATGGTATCGTGCAGCTCCTGTTTCAGGATCTCCACATTACGTTTTCCCTTTTCGATCACGGCCTTGGTAGAGGGATCGAGGTCAGAGCCAAATTTGGAGAAAGCTTCCAGTTCGCGGAATTGGGCCTGGTCGAGTTTCAGCGTACCGGCGACTTTTTTCATCGATTTGATCTGGGCTGATCCACCGACCCGCGATACTGAAATACCAACATTGATAGCCGGACGGATACCGGAGTTGAACAGGCTGGTTTCGAGGAATATCTGGCCGTCGGTGATGGAGATCACGTTAGTCGGGATATAGGCCGACACGTCGCCTGCCTGGGTTTCGATGATCGGGAGTGCCGTTAAGGATCCTCCTCCTTTTACCATGTGCCTGATCGATTCCGGCAGGTCATTCATTTTCCTGGCGATTTCATCGGCGGAGATAATACGTGCAGCTCTTTCCAAAAGTCTTGAATGAAGATAAAAGACATCCCCGGGGTAAGCTTCACGGCCTGGAGGCCTTCTTAGCAGCAGTGATACTTCGCGGTAAGCAACAGCCTGCTTCGAAAGATCATCGTAAATGACCAACGCGGGGCGGCCTGTATCGCGGAAGAACTCGCCGATAGCAGCGCCGGCAAATGGCGCGTAAAACTGCATGGCCGCCGGATCGGAGGCGGTTGCCGTTACAATGATCGTATAAGGCATGGCGCCATGATCCTCCAATGTCTTGACTGTCTGGGCAACAGATGAGCCTTTTTGACCTATTGCCACATAAATGCAGTAAACCGGCTTGCCACTTTTGTAAAATTCTTTCTGGTTAATGATAGTATCGATAGCGATGGCGGTCTTTCCTGTCTGGCGGTCGCCGATGAGCAGCTCACGCTGTCCGCGGCCAATGGGGATCATGGCATCGATCGGCTTGATACCGGTCTGCAGCGGTTCGTTCACCGGCTGGCGGAAAATGACACCAGGGGCTTTGCGCTCCAGCGGCATCTCGTATCTTTTACCTTTGATCCCCCCTTTTCCGTCGATCGGCTCGCCAATGGTATTGATAACCCTTCCCAGCAGGCCTTCGCCGACATCGATGGAAGAAATACGGCCTGTGCGTGTGACCTTGTCCCCTTCGTTCAGGTTGTTGGATGATCCGAGGAGCACCACGCCCACGTTATCGACTTCGAGGTTCAATACAATTCCTTTGACCCCCGTCTTTTCAAAATTCACCAGTTCACCGGCCTGGGCATTGCTGAGGCCATATACCAATGAAATGCCGTCGCCTACGGCCAATATCGTACCAACTTCTTCTAACTCTTTTTCGTCTTTAAATCCTGCCAGTTGCTGGCGCAGTATAGCAGATACTTCAGCGGGTTTAATTTGTGCCATTTCAGATGACTTTTTCTATATTTCCCTGATATATAAATTCTCTTCAAATTCCTTCTTTAATTTCTTGATCGTTGTTGTAAGGCTCGCATCGTATCTTCTTCCTTCATCAGATACGATAAAACCCCCGATCAGGCTCTTGTCGATGATCTCGATCAGCTCCACGGTTCCTTTTTTCCTTGTCTCAATGATGGCTACAATCTTTTCCCTGAGCTCCTGGCTTAGGGGAACGGCTGACCTGATCTCGATCACAAGAATATTATGATGTTTCTTGTACATAGCGATAAACTGCCTGGCAATTCCTTCTAAGAATTTTTCCCTCCGTTTGTGACTGAGCAGTTGGTAGAATTTCTCGGTTACTTCTTCTATTTTACCGGTGAATATGGCATCCATCACGGCAATTTTTTTATCCGGCCTGATCACCGGGCTTAGCAGCATTTGCCTGAAATCCCTGTTATTCAGGCAGACATCCACCATAAGGTCCATGTCTTTTCTGACCTGTTCAAGCTTTCCTGTTTCGAGAGCAAGTTCGAACAATGATTTGGCGTATCTTTCTGCTATGATAGAGTCGAGCATGCGGTTCAATTAATTGGCCTGAACATCGTCGAGCATCTTCTTAATGAGCTCTTCCTGTTTCTTATCGTGTGAAAGTTCTTCCCGGACCAGCTTTTCTGCGATCTCGATAGAAAGCAGGGCGATCTGGTTTTTCAGTTCCGTAATGGCCGCCATTTTTTCATTCTCGATTCTTTCCAATGCACTATCGACGATGCGCTGGGCTTCTTCGTTGGCTTTGGTGCGGGCCTCATCGATCATTTTCTCGCGGATTTTCCGTGCTTCGCTTAAGATGGCGTCCCTATCATTTTTAGCTTCGGCGAGCAGTTTTTCGTTATCACTCACCAGGTTTTTCATTTCTTCCCTGGCCCTGTCAGCAGCGTGCAGCGCCTGATCGATCGATTCCTCGCGCTCTTTCAGCATCTTCATGATCGGCTTCCAGGCATATTTGCCCAAAAGGAACAGCACTAAAGCGAATGACAGGGTCATCCAGAAAATAAGTCCTAATCCCGGTTGAATCAGTTCCATGTTTTAATGATTTTGTTGAATTAATAAGGTCGGTGACATCCCGGCCAACCGCCGGGATGCTTCACGACAACTGAACTTTCTCAGACAAACAAGACCAACAGGCTGATAACGATAGCAAAGAAAGCAACCCCTTCAATAAGAGCAGCGGCGATGATCATATTCGCACGAATATCACCCACTGCTTCAGGTTGCCTGGCGATGGATTCCACCGCGGCTTTGCCGATTTGACCGATGCCGATGCCCGCTCCGATGGCCGCGATGCCGGCGCCGATTCCGGCTCCCATCTTGGCTAAAGGGGTGAGGTCTACTGCTACCTGTAATAAAACCGTTAAAAGTTCCATAGTTAATTGTATTTATTAAGTGAAAAAAACATTTCCGAATTAGTGTTCTGCGTGATTATGCTCTTCCATCGCCATTCCGAAGTAGAGGGCCGAGAGCAGGGTAAAAACGTAAGCCTGGATGAAAGCCACCAGCAATTCCAGAAATCCCATGAATATGCCGAAGGCAACGGATACCGGCGCTACTGCCATGCCCAGCATGCCTTTGATATTACCGAAAATAAATATCAGGCTCATGAAGCCCAGGATGATGATATGCCCGGCGCTGATGTTGGCAAAGAGACGGACCATGAGGACGAAGGGCTTGGTGAAGACCCCGAGGAACTCGACAAAGGGCATCAGCGGCACCGGGAATTTCAGCCACCAGGGCACGCCCGGGGCATTGTAAATATGTTTCCAGTAATTCTTGTTCGCACTAAATAGGGTGATCAGGAAGGTGAACAGCGCCATGATACCGGTCACGGCCAGGTTGCCTGTTACATTGGCCCCGAAGGGAAAGATCGGGATCAGGCCAATTAGGTTGTTCAGGAATATGAAGAAGAATACCGTTAAAAGATAGGGCAGGTACTTCTCGTATTTCTTTTCACCGATGGCCGCTTTGGCGATATCATCCCGTACAAAAATGATGATAGGTTCGATCAGCGATTGGATGCCGCTGGGTGCTTTGCCCTCGTTTTTCCGGTATGATTTTGCAATGGAGATAAAGATGATCAACAACAGTGCAGCGCTGACAAATATGGCGAAAACGTTTTTGGTGATCGAAAGGTCAATGATACTTCCTGCATCCGGGTCTGCTTCCATCGTTCCTTCTTTCATCCTGACGATCTTTCCTTTCTTTGCTCCTTCCTCTTCGACTTTAAAGCCTCTGTAGGCCTCTTCGCCGTGGTGGAATTTCGAAGACATGAAGACGGTCAGATTGCCATCATAGAGGAGAATCACCGGCAGCGGCACAGAAATGTGCGTATGTCCCACAGCCAGGATATGCCATTCATAAGAATCGACGATATGCTCGATGATCATTTCGCCGGCGTTGAAATTTTCGGCCTTTTCCTCGTGAATAGCAGTTTCCTGCTGAACAGCAGCGGTTGCATGTCCTTTCTCAGCCTTAAGGGTGTATATCCCGAGGGAAAACATAAAAAGGCAAAGGATAAGGATTCGTAAAACAGCTGATTTTACAATAGGTTCCTGCATGCTGATTGACTCGGTAAATCGGTTTCTTTGAAATCGGCTGCAAGTTTACGAAGAATTCCTGAAATTTCCATATAAAAAATAGAAGTCAGAAGTCAGAAGTCAGAAGACTGAAGACGCCATTCTTTAAATCCACAAATACTCCATGCCTCCCCGCTTCCCTGCTTTAATAAAATTTCATTACTTTTGCACCTCGTTATTTAGATCATCAGAATATGAAAAAGTCAGCCTTTCTCCTTCTTCCTTTTCTCTTAATGCTTTTTGCCTGTCAATCCAAACAGGGTCCTGCAAAAACCGATAAGGCTTCAGGTGATAAGAAGCCGTCTGAAACTTTCGTTGTTGAGGGTGATCAAAAGCTCAAGGTTTCGGAATCAGATGATGTCAAGCATCCCAGTAAGGAGACAAAGGAATCTTCTACTTTATTCCACCGGGGACTGGAACTGATCCAGGCACAAAATTATGAAGAAGGAATTAGTTACCTGAACCGTGCACTGGAAACTGATCCGGAAAATTCGAGGATACTGTTCAATCGGGGCTATGCCTATTACAGCATGAAAAAATACGACGAGGCGCTGGCCGATTTCATGCATACACTGAAGATAAACTCATCGGATACCATGGCACTGCTCTATTCAGGTCTTACAAAATATTATAAAAATGATTTCCAGGGATCTTTCCAGGATTACAGCAATGCCATCTTAAAAAGCAAAGGCTTCTCCAAAGCTTACTATAACAGGGGAATTTCACGTGGTCAAATGAAAGATTACAAAGGTGCTGTTGAAGATTTTACGAAAGCGATCATCATTGATCCCAATTATCCGGAAGCCTACTTCAACCGTGGACTGGCGAATTTCTTCAAAAGAGATAGTGTTAATGCTTGCATAGACTGGACACGGGCTTCCCTGATGGGATCAGCCAATGCCCAGAAAGCCCTTGATATTTACTGCAAGAATGTGAAGATTCAGTGAACTGTACCTGAAGCCTGGACAAGCGGGTAATCCCCGGCTTTGGTAACCTTTTCAATGAGCTTCCCATCCTCATAAATCAATACATTAACAGCGGAATGCGGCTTGTTTGACTGGGCCGCGATGTAGATATAATCACCATTATGTCCGACGAAAGTGTGTTTCCACCCCTTGTGAATATGCGGCTCCTGGATGACTTTGCACTCCTGGCCACATTTAAAGGTTACATTGAAATCATCAACATCGCCTTTGACGATGTACCTGATCCGGTGTTCACCAGGCTTTGTCCTGTTAAAAAGTTGAAAAAGATTCATATTTTTACCTCCTATAATTTCAAACTCTAAATATACGAAATGGAAACACTGAAAGCAATACTTACACGAAGAAGTATCAGAAAATATTCAGAAAAAAATATTCCGGAAGAGTACTATGAGATCCTGTTGAGGGCTGCCATGCATGCTCCATCGGCCCGGAACCGGCAGCCCTGGCATTTTATCATCATCAGCGACCGCAAAATCTTAAATAAGTTAGCAGCAGTAAATCCATCCTGGAAAATGCTGGAGGAAGCAGCCAACGCCATCGTTGTCTGCGGGGACCTGGAGCTGGAGGATGCGGAAAGTTACATCATCCAGGACTGTTCTGCCGCGACGCAAAATATTCTCTTAGCCGCTCATGAATTAGGACTTGGCACTGTATGGCTTGGTGTGCATCCCCGTGAAGACCGCCTTAAGCCATTGATTAAAATCCTGCAAATACCCGGTCATATTTTGCCAGTCTCCATGGTTTCTATCGGCAAACCCGATGAATACAGTGAACAACCCGATCGTTACAATATTGAAAGGATCCACCAGGACAAATGGTGAATCCTTTTCTTTAATTTCGTAGCATTTAATAAACCAAAAGATTAATAACGTCCATTTTATGAAGACAAGACTATTTCCTGCCATCGTTGCTGCCATAACTCTCTTTTCACTGATCACCAGCTTCATTCTGCTCAGGAACAATCAAAATGAACGGGAAAAATTTGAAGCTTTCCTGCTCGAAAATTTCCGGAAAGTCGATGTGCCCATATCAAAGGAAGAGAATAAATCACTGGATGAACCCCAGATGAATGCTTTCCAGGATTTTTTGCAGACTGTTGACCCGAAGGAGCACAGGGTACCGGTAGAACGGCTGCACCAGGCATACCGCGACCTCAGGGAACCACAGGGTAATTCCGGGCTCAAAGCCGGCAATCCCCTGCAGTGGAACATCGTCCCATCTAACATGGGCGGCCGGACAAGGGTTGTCATGTATGATCCCAATACCTCAACTGGTAATAAAGTCTGGGCCGGCGCCGTCACCGGCGGGCTCTGGTATAACAACAATATCACCAGCCCGATCTCATCCTGGATACCTGTTAATGACTTCTGGCCTTCACTGGCTATCAGCAGCATCACCTTCGATCCGAACAACACACAAACATTTTACGTGGGCACCGGGGAAGCTTTTACCGCACGCGTTATTTACCGTGAATCATCCGGTATCGGGGAAGGGATCTTTAAATCCACCGATGGCGGACAAAGCTGGCAACAGCTTCAATCAACCCTAAACTGGAAGTTCGTCACAGATATCGAGGTTCGCGATGAAAACGGGACCAGTGTGATTTATGCAGGCGTTGCTTCCGGCGAATATCACGGGACCCAGCAGAGTGAACCCACCGATGGCCTTTACCGCTCTACAAACGGTGGAGCGAACTGGACACAGGTAATGCCTAATATCAGCGGCACCAATAATCCTTATGCAGTGGCTGACATTGAGATCACGGCAAACAACCGGATCATGGTCGGCTCCATGGCCAACCTAAATGGAGAAGGCGGCGCTACGATACTTTACTCCGACCAGGGTATCATCGGAACCTGGACCATCTTCGACGATTATTTAGCCATCATTGAGGCTAACCCTTATTTATATATTCCCAATCGAGTAATGATTGGTTGCGCACCTTCCGATCCTGACATTGCCTATGCCCTATTGGATGCCGGTTATGTAAACAGTGACAATGGTTTTATTTATACACAGGGACTGTATATCTTAAGGACGGACAACGCCTGCTCGACCTGGACGGCGAAATCAATCCCGACCGGAGGCGATTATTATTGGGCTACCATCGGCTGGCACGCACTGACGCTTGGCGTCGACCCGAACAATGCCGATGCCCTTTACATCGGAGGATTGGATGTATATAAATCGACCGATGGCGGGAATAACTGGACTCAGGTATCTGACTGGCGGGGAATGTATTATGGCGGCGGTGACACTTACGTCCATGCTGATATCCATGATATCGATTACAAGCCGGGATCTTCCGACGAACTATTGGTCACTACCGATGGCGGCGTTTTCTATACCGCTGAAGCTGAACTTATAGCACCTGCTTTCCAGGAGAAAAACCTCGGGTATGGTACCCTGCAGTTTTATTCATGCGCCATCCACTCCACGGCCGGATCGCAAAAATATGTCGGCGGGCTGCAGGATAACGGGACCCTTTATCACACCGGAACTCCTTTGACCATCTTCGATATGATCGATGGCGGTGATGGCGCTTACTGCTTCATTGACCAGAACCAGCCACAGTATATGATCACTTCGGTTTACTATAATCAATACACGCTCTTTAATAACGGTAATTATTATGAATCCATGAGCGACTGGTCGAGTGGGACATTTATAAGCGCGGCCGATTATGACTACAACAGCAATGTCCTTTATGCCAATGCCTGCTCTTTCGGCGGAAGCCAGGCCAACCAGCTCCTCCGCATTTCAGGTATTCCGAATAACATCTCAGGCACCTTCATCAACCTTAATACAGGTTTAAATGTATATTACTCTGCGGTGGAATACAGCCCTCATTCCCCTTTAAATACTGCAACCATTTATGCCGGTTCTCTTTCCGGCAGATTATTCAGGGTGACAAATGCACAAGCCATCCCACAGGTCACTGAAATTACCGGAAATGATTTCCCGGAAGGAGCTATATCAAGCATTGCGATTGGCGGGTCTGACGATACTCTGTTGGTCACATTCTCTAATTACGGGATTTCATCGGTTTGGCAAACCTATGATGGAGGCGGCAACTGGGAGGAAAAAGAGACCAACCTTCCTGATATACCTATCCGCTGGGCTCTTTATCACCCAAACAGCACACGACATGCTATGATGGCCACGGAGCTGGGCATCTGGACCACCTCCAACCTGGATGAAGCCGGTACGGTCTGGGCACAGGATATCGAAGGGTTCGCCAATGTGAGGGTTGACATGCTTCAGATGAGGCTGTCGGATTATACGGTGATCACGGCTACCCATGGCAGAGGACTGGCTACGGCAGTCTGGGATATACAGACGGGGACCGGCGAGCCGGAAGCATCGCTGGATGTAAGTATTTATCCCAACCCAACCTCCGGACAGTTCAAAGTTCAAAGCTCAAAGGGCAAAGTTGAAGTTATTAAAGTTGAGATAGTTGATTTGAATGGAAAGGTGGTTTCGGTTTTGTTTGAAGGACGATGGGGCTCGGAGATGATGGAATTTGATGTGAGCTATTTGCCGGCTGGGGTATATTTCTGCAGGATCCAATCAGGCAATCAAACAGTTACAAGAAAAATATTATTAATCCGTGTGCCATTAACATAGCCAGCTATAAAAAAACATCCCCTCATTTCAATGTTTTGATTCTTTTTCAATCATTTGGTCATCTAAAAAATCGGCCTCACTCTTTCCTTCACAAAATGTTAGGATCAAATCAACAGCGTCCGAAATATGGTGCAGTCTTTCAATATCGGATAATCCATATTTATCCATATATCTGTACTTTATCCCGGTTAATGGATTCAATCGCGAATGATTTGACATAGCCTTCTTCAACCACGTCAATGTTTCGATTTAAAAGATTTTCCAGGCCATGCTTTATGTCTGCGTAATCGAGAAGAGTGCCTGCAGCCTTTTCAGAATAAGATACCATCAGATCAATATCGCTGTCCTGCCTGTCCTCCCCCCGGGCAAAAGAACCAAATATCCAGGCTTTCGAGATCCTCCCGTCTTCTTTAAAAAAATTACAAATCACTTTAATAATGGTGCCATGGTCACTTTTTTCTTTTCTGCGGTAAAATACCTTTTCTTCAGCAACCTGTAATGCTTTCATGGCGATCTCTTCATCTTTGAGCTGATAAGCAAGATTATCGGATAGCCATGCCAAAAGCAATCCGTTCTTGTCCGTATTAAAAAATGTTGTTGTTTTAACGACTATATCCCTCGAAGCCTTCCGATGTCCGCGTTCAATTTTACTCAGGATTGCCTGGTCTATGTCAAGGAAGGCGGCAACCGTTCGCAACGGCAGTTTTTAGAAAGAGTTTTTCATTAATATCCGGAATTTGATGTCAGTTATTTGCCGGCGGGGATGCAATGCTGCAAATGCAAATTGCCAGGTTGCGACACCTGGCAATTATTTATAACTATTAAAGTAGAATTAATTCTTCCTGTTAAACCTTTGGTTTCGGATGAGCAATCTTTGCTTTCGCGGCTTCATAATCAAAAGGCTTGTGAAATGGGTTCTTATCATTGTGGCATTTCAGGCACACTTCTTTCTTGGGAAGAATCATTCCTTTCGCCAGAGCCTGTTTCTGATCCTTCATAATGGTCATGGTTTTGTAAGCACTTCCAGGGCCATGGCAGGATTCACACGACACCCCTTCTGCAACGGTTATGGTTTCAACCATGTCTGCACTGACTGATGCTGCTGTGGAATGGCACTTCAGGCAGCCCGGATCGGTGACAGGATCTTTAATGCCATTTTTCTTGGCATATTCCAATGACTTCGCATTGCTCAAAGTGGCAATTGATTTAGAATGCAAAGATTCTGACCAGATCTTGTACTGGAATCCGCTTTTTTCGGTGTTGTGGCACATTTTGCATTTTGCAGCTCCTATGTAAGCATAGTCCTGAGCTGATAGTATATTCGCGGCCAGAAAAAACAAACAGCTTATAAATAATGCACTTTTGGTTAACATGGAAAAGTTCCTTTTTGTTTTAAATAATTTGAAATTCATATTTCTACTTTTTTCTTTAATTATGTAATATTTTGATCTCGCTAAATTATCAAAAAATATTCATATGATGCTAAATGATTCAAAATATTTTCAAATGTTTTGCAAAAATCGGGCCAGAGCATTCAATAGAAACTATGTGTAACGTGGTGTGTCATTTTTTTCAAGGAATTTTCATAGTTTTATGCAAAATTTCAGATTATGAGAAGAACAGCATTACTTTTACTGCTTTCCGTGATGATGATGTCCGGTTCCAGCCCAGAGGAAAAACAATTGAAAATAGATTACGAAATATATACCCTGGCCAACGGCCTGGATGTCATTCTCCACATCGACCGGTCAGACCCGATCGTCGCGCTTGCCGTCCAGTACCACGTGGGCTCCAACCGCGAAGTGAAAGGCCGTACGGGCTTTGCTCACCTCTTTGAGCATATGATGTTCCAGCGCTCGGAGAATGTCCCCGAAGACCAGTTCTTCAAGCTGATCCAGGATGCGGGCGGCACCCTCAATGGCGGCACCTCCAGCGATGCTACGACCTATTTTGAAATCGTCCCGAAAAATGCCCTGGAGAAAATTATCTGGATGGAATCCGACCGGATGGGATTTATGATTAATACGGTGACTAAAAAATCTTTTGCCGTACAGCAAAATGTCGTTCAGAACGAGAGAAGACAATCTTATGATAACCGACCCTATGGGTTCACCCAGGAAGTGATCGCCAAAAACCTGTATCCCGACGGGCATCCTTATAGCTGGACCGTTATAGGGGAAATGGCAGACCTCTTCAACGCGCAGGTGGAAGATGTTAAAGCATTCCATAACAAATTCTACCTGCCTAACAACGCTACCCTGGTGCTTGCCGGCGATTTCGACGTTGCGGAGGCAAAAAAACTGATTGAAAAGTACTTTGGCGAAATTCCCAGTGGAAATGCTGTCACCGATCCGGCACCGGTTCCGTTCTCACTTGAAAGAACCAAAAAGCTTTATCATGAAGATAACTTTGCCAAAGCTCCCCAGTTCCGGATGATGTGGCCAACAGCCGAGGAATACAGCGATGATTCATACCCGCTCTCTTACCTCGGCCAGCTCCTGTCGCAGGGAAAAAAGGCTCCTTTATACAAAGTCCTGGAAAAAGAAGGAAAACTAACCACCAGTCAAAATGCTTATAACAACAGCCAGGAAATTACCGGCAGTTTCGGCATTGTGGTCACGGCTAATGACGGAGTAAGCCTTAAAGATGTGGAAGAAGGGATCTTCGAAGCCTTCAGAATGTTTGAAAAAGACGGATTTACAGAAGAAGATGTCGAACGGATCAAAGCCAGCCAGGAGACGAATTTTTATAACGGTATCAGCAGCATCCTCGGGAAATCCTTTCAACTGGCTTCCTATAACGAATATGCAGGAGATCCGTCGTATTACAAAACTGATATCGAAAAACTGAAAGCAGTGACCAGGGAGGATATTCTCCGGGTATACGAAAAATATATCAAAGACAAGCCTTATTTAGCCACCAGCTTTGTACCAAAAGGCCAGCTGCAGCTCATCGCTGAAGGTTCTGTGGATGCCGGTGTCAAAGAAGAAGATATTACAAACGCAACCCAGGTATCCATTGAAGAGATGAAAGAAGAAGTCATCGGACAGACACCTTCTTCTTTCGACCGCAACGTTATCCCTGTCGACGGGCCTGACCCGATGCTGAACTTGCCTGTTGTGTGGGAAAGAAAGCTGGATAATGGTATGCGGGTACTCGGGGTCGAAAATAATGAATTACCACTGGTCCAGTTCAATATCGTGCTGAAAGGCGGGCATTACCTGGATGAGCTGGATAAAGCCGGCACGGCTTACCTTGTTGCGGAATTGATGATGGAAGGCACAAAAAATAAAACCCCGCAGGAGTTGGAAGAAGAGATCGAAAAGCTGGGCGCCTATATTTCAATTAACGCTTCCACTTTCGATATCACCATCAGCGTAAACACACTTGAAAGGACATATGATAAAGCTCTTGCTCTGGTAGAAGAGATCCTGCTGGAGCCCCGATGGGATGCCGAAGAATTTGAAATGTCCAAATCGAGGCTGCAAAACCGTCTGATCCGCTCTAAGGCCGATCCTAACACCCTGACCCGAGACGCGTTCATGAAGCTGGTTTACGGCCCGGAACATATTTTTTCAATCGACCGTCAGGGCACAGAAATTACTGTTGCCGGCATCACGATGGATGACCTGAAGGCTTATTACCAGGCCAATTTCTCCCCTGCAGCGGCCAGTTTCCATATTGCCGGTGACATCACGGAAGATAAAGTCCTTGCTTCATTGAAAAGCCTTGGTAAAAAATGGACCGGAAAGGAGGTTATTTATCCGGAATATTCCTTCCCTGTTCCACCTGCTGAATCGAAGATCTATTTCATTGATATCCCCGGCGCCAAGCAATCGGTTATTAATATTGGCGGACCGGGCCTTTCACGCAACGATGAAGATTATTACGCTGCCATTGTTATGAACCAGAAACTTGGCGGCTCTTTCAACAGTAACGTCAACCTGGTCCTGCGGGAGGAGAAAGGCTTTACTTACGGCGCACGGACAAGCTTCTCAGGTTCTTACATTCCCGGCACTTTTATTGCTTCTTCCAGTGTAAGATCCTCAGCCACCTTCGAATCACTAGAAATCTTCAAACAACTCATGGAAGATTACCGGAAGGGCATCCCCATGGAAGATCTGACCTTCACAAAAAATTCCCTGAATAAATCCAAAGCCAGGGAGTTCGAGACTCTTGGCGCCAAGATCAGGATGCTTCAGGATATCAGCATGTATAACCTGCCGGTAGATTATGTCAGAGAACAGGAAAAAATCGTCAGTGACATGACACTGGAACAGCATAAAGCCCTGGCAGAAAAGTACATCGATCCTTCAAGAATGTACTACGTGATTGCCGGTGATGCCGCCACACAAATGGAACCACTTGAAAAGATCGGATTTGGGAAGGCAGAAGCGGTGAAATGATTGTGCGATTGGTCGATTGGACGAAAGTAATCTTCCTGCCCGGATCGTTTTACTTACCACTAACGATACCGGATCATTTCACCGCCACATGCAAAGCCGAAATACCGCCAGTGAGGCGTTTGAAAGTCACTTCAGAGAAGCCATAACTTTTCAGCAGGTCACAGATCTCTTCCGGTTCATAGTAATTGATCACGGAATAACTCAGGTATTTGTAAGCTCCCTTGTTGCCTGAGACAAGGCTTCCAACCGGATAAACGATAAAACGGGTATAAAAGCGGAATAATGTCCTTAACCAGGGCCACTGCGGCTGGCTGCTCTCAATGATGACAAACTTTCCGCCCGGTTTCAGCACCCGGTGTATTTCGGCCAGGAATTTCGGTGTGTCTTGATTTTTAAAGGTCAGGTTGCGGAAAGCAAACGTGATGCCTATAGCATCGAAATAACCGTCGGTAAAAGGCATGGCTGCCGCGTCACCCTGGAGGAAAGTGATATTATGCCGCCTGGTTTTTGCGGCTTTACGCTTTGCGATATCCAGCATGGGTTTACTGTAATCGTATCCGGTGATCTCCGGCTTTCTATTGCTCATTTTAGCGATCCTGATGGCCAGGTCGCCTGTACCGGTACAAAGGTCCATGATCTTTTCAGGATGGTCAGCCAGGCATTCCCTGGCTGCCTTGGCTCTCCAGCTCTCATCCAGCCTCAGTGTAAACAAACGGTTGACCAGGTCATAACTCGGCGGAACAGCAGTGAAAATCTTGTAGAGCGGGCGGCTTTCTTTTTGCTGATCCTGCTTTGAGACAATATGTGGAGATTTATTTTTCATGCTGCTGCAAAAGTAAAGTTCAAAGAACAAAGTGGTGGATAATAATTTTGAATTTTGTAACTTCAACTCTGCACTTTGAATTTTGAACTTTGAACTAATTTCCAAGCTTCATCGACGTGCCGCTGTTCTACATTCGTCTGTCCAATCACCATGCGGAGGACGTATTTACCGTTTAATTTCGTGTGTGTCAGGTAGATTAGCCCGGTCTTATTGATATCCTTAAGCAATTTCTCATTGATCTCGTTGAGCTGTTTTTCATCTTCAATGCCTGTAGGCTTGTATCTGAAACATAAAAGGTTTAAAGTAACCGGGGCCATCAGTTCAAATTCAATGTCCTGCCCTATCACTTCAGCCAGATCATGCGCCAGCCGGATATGGAGACGGAGCTTTTCCTGCAGGGCTTCCGTTCCAAAGCTGCGCATTACAAACCAAAGTTTGAGGGATCGGAACCGCCTCCCGAGCGGGACACCCCAGTCGCAGTAATCATTGACCTTCCCCTGGTCTTGTGTCCGCAGATATTCCGGGACTACCTGAAGGGTCCTTAAAAGTGAATATTTGTCTTTGACAAAATATGCCGAACAGTCGAAATTTGTAAAAAGCCATTTGTGGGGATTGAAGACGAAACTATCGGCGTACTCCACCCCTTTGATCATCCAGCGGAATTCAGGCAGGATGAGGGCCGAGCCGGCAAATGCAGCATCGACATGAAGCCAGATGCCATAACGCGAACAGATACCGGCAATTTCCTCCAGCGGATCGATGGCCGTGGCTCCCGTCGTGCCCAGCGTAGCTACAACGCAAATTGGCTTGTTGCCCACTTTGAGGTCCGACTCGATAGCCAGTTTAAGCAGCCTGGGATCAAGGCGGAACTGATCATCCACGCCGACTTTCACCAGGTTCTGGCTGCCAATGCCAGCTATTTTTACTGCCTTTTCTACGGAAGAATGTGTCTCGGTAGAGCAGTATACCCTGAAACTGTCGAACCATTTCAGGCCTTTTTCATTCACCTGGAATTCGGAATGTTTTTCACGGGCGTTAAGGATGGCAACCAATGTGGCGGTGGAAGCCGAATCCTGGATTACCCCCTGGAAATGTTTCGGCAGGCCTGTCATCTTTTTCAGCCAGTTCATCATCTTCTCTTCCAGTTCGGCGGCAGCCGGCGAGGTTTCCCATTTCATACATTGCGCTCCCAGGGTGGCCGTCAGCATCTCGGCCAAAACCGAGGGATAGCTCGAATTGGCCGGAAAATAAGCAAAGAAATTCGGGCTCTGCCAGTGAGTCATCCCCGGAAGTATAATCTTCATGAAATCAATGAAGATCTCCGCCATAGATTCCCCTTTCAGCGGCGCCTTTTCGGGGATCTGCCTGTAAATATCCCCGGGCTCGACCTGTGCCTTAACCGGGAAGTTTTCAACCTGCTCAAGGTAATCGGCCATCCAGTCGACAAACTCGTGGGCATAACTGCGAAACGCTTGATTGTCCATTGTTTTAAACTTATTTTTTTAACTTCTTCATTAACAAAATTAGAAGATATCAGTATCGGAAATATGAATTAAACATTAAGTTTTGAAGATGTTTTTTCACGCAATTTTTCGAAAAACCTCTTGCTTTTTAAAAAAAATGCTTATATTTAAAGTGCGATTAGATATGGTGACTAAAAATAACTATTATGGACACGAGAAAATTCGAATACCTGGAAACCATCCGTGAAACCATTGAAATGGGCGATTACGATGAACTGGATGATTATGTGGAGGATATCCGCGACCAGGTTAAGGGCGACCCGGAATTCCAGGAACTTTTCGGGGAAATCAAAAGCAAAAATTACGGTGATGTGATCTCATTGATCGATGAGTTCATTTATCAGGATATACAATCCGAAACGGATGAATTTTTGAATGAAGAGGCACTGCAGAGGCTCAGCAGCCAGGATTCCGGGCTGGACTTTTTATTAAAAACCGGAGATGAGATACCCGAAGAGATCTCTTTCGAGGAGTTTAAAGAAGATGATTATGCATCCGGCTCAGGTCAGGATGAAGATAATTAATCCCTAACCCCCTAATTATTATGAAAAAAAAAATATTCTGGGCATTAATATTGCTCGTTTTAATAAGTGGAACCATCCTGTTTTTGACCGGCAGGTATGCTGGTCGCGTAATCGAGCCCTTTGTCCGATCCTTTCTTGATGAAAATAAACCACTTAACCACCGGGTCGATTTTGGAAGACTGAAGGTAAATCTCATCACGCGTATTATAAGCATCAAAGACCTCAGTGTTTATCCCGATTCAACCCTGGTGAAATCAGAAAATGTCTGGTGGGAGTTTAATGTTTCATCTGTAAAACTGACGGATTTCAGCATCAGGGATTTCCTGTTTAATAAGAAGCTTTCCATTGGTGACTTCCTTTTCCTGAATCCAAAAGTGGAAATACATATCCCAATCCTTCAACAAGATAAAGTCAGAGAAGCCTCAGCAGTAATATCACCCCAAAAAATCAAACCGGCAGCATTCAAATCATTGTCGCTTCAAGGGATCGTGATCTCCAAAGGAACGCTGAAAGTATTCAGGGATACAGTCCTGCTGGCCAGTTCACAGGATATCGGCTTTTTGGCCCAGCAGATTACCCTGGAGAAAACCGGCGATGATAAGCAATTCGTCTTGAAATATGGAGATGTCAGACTTAATATTTCGTATATTAATCTGAATCCGCAATCAAGTTTATATGATGTAAAGCTTGAGAAATTCGCCCTGAACCGTCTAGATTCGACAATCATACTGGAAGGGTTGAGATTCACCCCGCTTTATGACAAGACGGAATTTTCAAAAAAACTGACCCGCCAGGACGATCGTTTTGATCTGAAAATCAACCGTATTAACATCGACGGTATTGGTCTGGAACGATGGCTGGCCGGTCAGCCGCTTGAGATTTCGAAGGCCCTGATCGATAGCCTCGACGCCGATGTATACCGTGACAGGAATGTCGCCATGGATCTCAGCCGCTTTCCTCCATTTTACAATGAATTATTCCTCAAAATAAATTTTCCCCTGCTGATCGATACTTTATTGGTCACCAATTCCAATATCCGATACGGCGAATTAGTCGAAGGGGATGTAAAAGCCGGAGAGATTATGCTCAACGATTTTAACCTCAGCACCTTTGGGCTTTCTAACCAGTCAGCCGACAGCACTATGGCTGAAGAGATGCGTATTTTCCTTAATGCACAAGTAATGGGTGAAGGAAACCTGAAGGTAGAACTGGTCTTACCGCTTGAAGGAAATCTTCATGAATTTACATGTACCGGTAGTGTAGGCGCCATGAAGCTGAGCCCGCTGAATGACATGATGGAGCCTTCGATGAACATGACCTTCAAAGATGGCAGGCTTAACCGGATGACTTTTGATTTCTCCGGCAACGATAATAATTCAAAAGGCTGGATGGAATTTCTGTATAAAGACCTGGATGTTGCTTTACTGAAGAAAGATCCCGATAAGGAAAGGGGGTTTATATCCGCACTTGTCAATACTGTGGCATTATCCGACAATCCCGCTCCCGGGAAAGATTTAGTAACAGTAGAGATCGGTTATGAGCGCGACAAAAACAAAGGGATCATCAACTACCTCTGGAAAACCATCCAGAGCGGAATGACACGCACCATCCTGCCTCAGAAGAAATACCAGATCAACCGGAAGAAGTGAGATCAGTTCGCAGTTCGCAGTTCGCAATGATGGGTCATGGAAGATGTTCGCATGGACGATGGACGATGTTCCATTTACCAGGGGTTCAACAACAATAACCTTCTAAAATACTTTATCTGTAAAACCTCTACGAGGTATTTAGATCGCAGGGGTCATATTCTTTCTACATTACTAAATCGCTTACGGCTAATTCCGCGTAGCGGATATGATATTGTAGCGGTGACAATTACAAGACATTTATTTCCGCGTAGCGGATACACAAATATTTTACCGGACAACAGTGATCGTATTGTCCGATTTTCTGTTTCAGCTTTCTGAGCAGGAAAAACAAGAGGTGGACGCAAATTGCGACCACTTCAAATGACTTAATATAATCAGGTAGAATTAGTCAAATTTCAGTGGACAATCCAAGATTGGCTTTAACCAAACGTTTAAAGAATCAAACAAACTAAAAATTTAATTAAGTTTCTATCCACTTTCTCAATTTAAAACGATATAAATTGTGTCCTCCATGAGGACACAAACTCAAAAGTTTCAATCCCCATGTCTAAACTGTAAATCGACAGCAAGAGTAACAGCCAGAGTTGCAGCTAGAGTCTGTTTCAATCCCCGCGTCCCACGCGGGACGCGACTGTACAAATATAACTTGCTAATTTATAATTAATTATGCTGCATTTTTCGCGATTCAAGATTTCAATGAACTTTTTATGATTTGATTAAATATTCTGTCACCGTAAGTCATTGATTTATAATAATTGCGATAGATCCAGCATTATGCTGATCACTCAAGGTTCGCAGATTATACCACTAAAAAATCCTTTTCAGGATTTATCGTAGGTTTTGCTCCTATATGCTCAACCTTCCCGGCCCAATTTGAACCCATAAAATAAAAACGCAAACTATCTTTCTTTGGATTTAAAATTTCTAATAAATCAAACTTTAATTGCGCAAATTTGCCCGGATCAAGCACACATTCAAATACTGAATTCTGAACACGAAGACCATAGTCCTCACATGTTTTAGCCACCCGTCTTAAGCGCTTTTGACCTGCTCGACTCATTGTTTCTACATCATAGGTTATCAATACCATCATAATATTCTCTATTTCATTACAAAAACAGGATAATTATCAAGGTCACCCCGTAAATGCCTGGCAAACAATAATGCCTGGGCATAAGGCAACAAACCGACAGGAATATCCTCAAGTAGAAAAGGATGAAGGATATTTTTCTGTTTCCTTTTTTGCCATGCAGTGATTATTTCTTTCCGGGTATCATCTGTCATAAAAACTCCACCAGCATCATTTTTTTTAAATCCACCTGCTGTGACTTGTTTGCGGTTAATAAGAGATAGTACCAGTCGGTCAGCCAGATATGGACGAAATTCTTCCATCAGGTCAAGAGCAAGGGAAGCCCTTCCCGGTCGATCGCGATGCAAAAAACCAAGGTAGGTATGATGTATCTGATATCTCCTATGACCACAATGGGAACATATTGACTTTGGATCGGAATGGATTGACCGGTACACAGGGTGGCAATAATACATATGGTCAAATGGACGGATTGAATCACACTTATGATGGCAATAAGCTGAAAGCCGTCCAGGATGATATTGCCAATTCAGGAACATATAACAATGATTTCAAGGATAATAGCTCATACGGTACGGTGGAATACGAATATGACAATAATGGTAACCTCGTGGTCGATGATAACAAGGGAATTCTTTCTGTTTCTTATAATCACTTAAA
This sequence comes from Bacteroidales bacterium, assembly GCA_023229505.1. Taxonomy (NCBI): domain Bacteria; kingdom Pseudomonadati; phylum Bacteroidota; class Bacteroidia; order Bacteroidales; species Bacteroidales bacterium. The sequence goes on from JALNZD010000043.1 coordinate 30,094, forward strand.
TTTACCTGAAGAAATCGTATTTTCTCAAACAAAAAGAATTAACTATCTTTATGCCGCCGATGGCACCAAGCTCAGAGAAACCATAACCGACGGCGAAATGACTCATACCTTCGATTATTGCAGCAACCTGGTTTATGAAGACAGTGAGTTGAGTTATCTCCTTACTCCCGCAGGAAGGGCTATTCCTACCGAACAGGAGCATGAATATGTTTATGAATATTTCTTAACTGACCATCTTGGCAATATACGAGTAGTTTTTGGCGATCCGAATAGAGACCATGAAGCAGAAGTCATCCGGGAAAACCACTATTATCCTTTCGGCATGACCATGGGCGGCCTGAATTATATAGCCGGTTTAGAAAACCGCTACCTATACCAGGGCAAAGAAATTACAGGCGATTTCAACCTCTGGTGGCACGACTTCCACGCCCGCCGTTTCGACAGCCAGTTAGGCCGCTGGCATGTTCCCGACCCTGCTAGCCAGTTTGCTAGCCCGTATCTCGGGATGGGGAATAATCCGTTAATTATGACTGATCCCGATGGAATGCGAATTAGAGATTGGAGAATCTGGTATATATTATTTGGTGGCCAATGGCCAGGAAATAAAAATCACTGTTTCAAAAATTACGAAGGTTGGTTTGGCCGTAATAGTTACGCAGGAGGCTATATCGGACCTGGAAGTGGAATAGGTACTGGTGGTGGTGATATATTAGAATCGGAAATCGATCTCGGGCCGGGTGGGACAATTCGCAGAGTAGGAGGATCTCCTAATATCGGTTATGCAGAACATACAGATACCTATTTTTCCCCATTATTGGCTAGGCACGGGCCTTCAAGGCCGGATATGGTGGATATATTTATGGGATCTAATTATATTAAATCTAGAAACGTCTATCCTCAGGCTACAACTTTAATTTATCCAAATCCGGTCAATTTATCATTACAAGATGCGTCATATCAACTATTAAATTGGGCTAATTTCATCTTTGAAAATAATATTCGCGATATTCCTATTGGAAAAATTGTTGATATGAATTCAGTCAGACAATCCGGAAAACCTTTCGGATTTATGTATAGAGGAGATTTTATATTTGAAAATGAAATGATTTATTGGAGTACACCCGGTCCATCTGATATTCATAGGGAAGAAAATTTAGTAGCTGGTATTGCACCAATCAAAATTGGGGAAAATATATGGGCGATAGTTTTCGAAGGTTATCCCAGTTGTGGAAATTGTTTCCCTAATAATATTTTTGAGATTTCATTTGGAATTAGATATAAATTATGGGAAAAAGCATTTAATTTAATTTGGAAATATGAAAAACCTTGGTGGTATGCTGGCGGTTATTACAAAAATTTATACCTTATTATTTCTAACAATAATAATTTACTCTTGCCATCTCCAGGGGCATTGCATCAAAGATGAATTAATGGAGTTAAACAGATTAAATCCACATTTACCAATTACTCATTGGAAAATGGTTAATTATAGTGATTGCCCATGGGAAACTCAATATAATCTTAAGAGAGTATATGGAGATACCACATATTTCATGGGGATTTTTAAATTGAAGCCTAATCTTCAATATAAGATTGACTCTTGTATTTTAGAACTTGCTTATTTTAAAAAAAACTATTCCGATAAAGAATATTGTTACCATTTGGAAATGGCTAAGGATACGATTTACTTTTACAAATCTCCTATTAACCATGAAGATAGTCTTATATTTATAGTTGGAAAATATTACTATCAATGGAGTAATGGATTATTAGATGGTGAAGGAATGCATTATTTTTTAGAAAATATGGATTCTTTAAAAAGAGTGCGAGGAAATGATTTACCGGATCTTCATTATGATAAATGAAGATAAAATATTGTTGGTTGTTAATTTAGTGCTCCAAAGATAAAACCAATTCTTATACATACATAAGTTGTCATGTATTGATAGGGATCGTAATTTATTACAACCGACGGTGAAATGACTCATACCTTCGATTATTGCAGCAACCTGGTTTATGAAGATAGCGAGTTGAGCTTTCTGCTCACTCCAGGAGGAAGAGCTATTCCTACTGAACAGGAGCATGAGTATGTTTATGAATATTTTCTGACTGACCACCTGAGCAATGTGCGGGTTGTTTTCGGCGATCCGGAACGTGACCACCAGGCCGATGTGATTCAGGAAAACCATTATTATCCCTTCGGCATGACATTGGGAGGACTGAATTATGTGGCGGGTTTAGAAAACCGATACCTTTACCAGGCCAAAGAAATCACTAGCGACTTCAACCTCTGGTGGTATGACTTCCACGCCCGCCGTTTCGACAGCCAACTTGGCCGCTGGCATGCTATAGATCCTGTGATACAGTTTGCAAGTCCATATGTGGGGATGGGGAATAATCCAGTTTATTTTACTGATTATACCGGAACGGTACTGGAATGGCCGCCAAAATGGTGGCCTTTCGGTCGTGGCGGTTGTGGACAGAGGCAAGGACCTGCACCTGATCAAAATAACCAGTTTAGTTGGTGGAGTGGTGGTAGTGGATCTTGGGGCAATAATGCTCCTCTTTTCAATCCTCCGCCAAATGGCAGCTATACTTATTTTGGTACCGGAAATATTCCGCCCGATAGCCAAGGGGGTGGCGGACAAGGATCTTGTATAAATCATTGGTATACTAACCCCAACTGGGGAAGTGATGATGTAGAATCAAATGCCCCTGTAGGACCTACTACAGCAGAGATGATTACCTACACTTATAATAATATTCAAACTGTATATTCAGGTGGAATCAATCCTTTACCTTCTTGGTTAAATTGGACTAATAATGGTTTTAATGCTGCTGCATATGGGATTTATGAAGTTAACGGCAGCATAAGGTTTATGAAAAGTGGAAGCATTAGCCTAAAATGGTATGAAAATGCTTGGAGAGGAAATCAATATGCTAAGACATTCAATCTATCAAAACTCGGAAAAGGAGTTGGATATGGGACATCATTTATAGGCGCTGGAATAGGAGTTACTAATTTTATTATTTCCGATAAAAGCTGGGGAGATTATGGGCAATTAGGAGTGTCATTAATATCAGCGAGTTTAACGTGTTTTCCAGCCACTACACCTGTCGGAATTGGATTAGGCGTTATTGACGCTGCTGGTGGGCTTAGTGATTTCTATAAATATCTTGATAGCAACCAACAGTTGTATAATAATAGTGGTTTAATCCTGGTACCTAATTATTTGGGAATTCCAATTTTACTAAATCTAAAAAGGTGATGAATCCTTATTATTACTTGTATTATAAGATATCCCAATTGATAAACAAAAAGGGCAATAATCAATGGGGAGCAATGTACGCCTTATCTTTTCTGATTTTTATAAATATCATTGTCATATATATTAAGGTTTTTCATGTGACTTTGGGGAATTTTAATAATAGCTATAAAATAGGAATAATCATTATTGGAATAGTTCTGTTTATTGCAAATTATATTTTATTCCTCCATAAAGATAGATACATAAATATAGTAAAGCGTTATAAACGAGAGACGTTAAGGGGCAATAGGATAGGCAGTTCTCTTGTTATTACTTATATAATAGTAACTTTATTATCAATATTTTTTGCATAAGGACAAATGATAGAAAAATGGGATATTATCTCAATAATTCAACCAAGATAGTTATTCTAATCATAATTATGCTTGTATTGGGTTTGTTTTTCCTTAGCGGGTATTATAAGACTAAGGAGTCAAATAAATTTTTTATAGAAATGGAATTGCATGGTATCATAAATGAAATAAAATACAACGAAGGTTATAGAGGCTTACCGCACATAAAGATTGATAATCAATGGATTTTTATTGGTATCAATGGTGAAAAGGTGCATAATCATATCATAATTGGTGATTCAATAGTTAAAGATTCAGGGACAACGACATTTAAAGTCTATCGAAAAAATGAACAAGGAGTCTGGGATGAAAGAATATATAAATAATACAAGCTGGGCTACGGCTTTAGTTTTCCTTTTATGCATTGGTTGCAAGCAGGAGAAAAGTTCGCAATTTTATTATTCTCAGGCAGTGAAGGAGTTTAAAGAGGAAAAATATAATGAGGCTTATAATTCCTTTACAAAAGCTATAGAGCAGGATACAACATATGGTCAAGCATATTTTATGAGAGCTCAGGTATTAGGCTTGTTAAATGCAAGTAAAGATTCGATATGTGAAAATCTTAGCAAAGCAGATGAATTAGGATATAAAGAAGCAAAAGAAGTCATGGAGAAATATTGCAAGGTAATTCCCTCTGAAGAATTTAACAGGTTGAAATTGAATTTTGATGAATTTATCCGTAAAAATCCTGATCGATTTGAAGGATATTATGATAGGGCTAATTTATATTTTGATGCTGGAAATTTTCAAAATGCAATCATCGATTATAATAAGGCTATTGAAAAAAAGGAGTATCCGGTTGCTTACTATAACAGAGGACTTTGTTATATAAAATTAGGTATGAAAGATGATGGTTGCAAAGACATCAGGAAATCTGTTGAGTTAGGTTACGCTGTGGAAAAGGGGGTATTGGAGTTTTGTAATTGAAAAGGCATTAATTACTTGTCTTTGATTTTCCATTAAAATCTTTCTCGATCGATCCTAATTTGTCCAATTTGAACTTATCTCAGTTTTATTTCTCGAGCTGTCAGGTCCTCCTAAAGTCGGACGCTGACAGGCAACAATTTATTTAAACTAATCACGTCTATCCACCAGCTGACGTTATTCCCGGTTTTCAATTGTCATATCCCATTTGCTCATTTCATTTCTCTTTTTCCCGTCGCGGATCCTTCCATAAATGGCAGTCGTTTTAAAATCGGTATGGCCAAGGATGTCTTTAACAGTCTCCAGGGATATACCTAGTTGATCCTTATTAATTCACTTTTTTAAACCTTCATCAGCATTGGATATATACCGGGGCAAAAATCTTTCGCTGATATATCCACCGAAAAAGGAAAAATAAAATTTCTTCTCGTTTCATTCGCAT
>JALNZD010000044.1 GCA_023229505.1 Bacteroidales bacterium
GACTTAACCAGAAAAAATATCAAGAATAGATAAGACATGAAATCCATTTTGAGATCATGTCGACGAAAAGTCGATCAAAAATGGAAATCATGTCAAATCATCAATTAATTAATACTGATACACCCTCGGCCGAAAATTAAAGATCCCGGCTTATTTTCTAAAATTTCTTTTTCCCCTGAATCCGGTATGACGGTTAGACATTCCAAGCTCCCATTTAGGCCCTTCCCCAAGTTCCGGCGGGACAAGAATTTTATATACGATCGAGCCGATCAGCTTTTCGATCCGGTGAAATTTATCCATATCATCCTGGTTGACCAGTGTAAGGGCTATGCCGGTCGCCTCGGCCCGTGCCGTCCTTCCAACACGGTGGACATAATCCTCGGCATCGCGGGGAACATCATAATTAATGACCAGGTCGATATCCTTAACATCTATACCCCTGCTCATCACATCAGTAGCGACCAATACCCGGGTCTGCCTCGACCTGAACCTTAGCAAAACTTCTTCGCGTTCGTGTTGCTCAAAGTCAGAGGAGATGCCTTCAACGAAATAGCCTTTTCCTTTTAATGACCGCACGATCTGGCCCACTTTGCTTTTAGTCGATGTAAAGATCAGAATTGTTTTACAATCTGGTTTGTTGGCAATGAGGCTGTTGATCAACGGTGTCTTTTGAGTTTCAAAAGTGAGATAAGCAGCCTGCAACACCCCTTCAGGGGGTTTGGTAAGCTCACTTGTAATGATGAACGGGTCGGTCAGGATCTTGCCTGCCATCTCCCGGATCTTTGGCGGCATGGTGGCGCTGAACATGAGGGTCTGACGCTTTTTTGGAAGATAGGAAACGATTTTCATGATATCGTCATAAAAACCGATATCGAGCATTCGGTCAGCTTCATCCAGGACCAGGTGTTCCAACGTATCAAATTTCACATAGCCGAGGTTCAGGTGTGAGATCAGCTTTCCGGGCGTAGCCACGATAATATCAGCCCCGCCGGTAAGTGATTTCTTCTCCTGCTCCCAGTCGGCGCTTCCACCTCCACCGTAAATGGAAATCGAATTAACCGTATGAAAATACGCGAAACCATGTATCTGCTGGTCGATCTGAAGGGCCAGCTCACGGGTCGGAACAATCACGAGGGTGTTAATATCATGCGTTTCCTTGCCTGATAATTTATGTAAAATGGGCAGGAGAAATGCGGCAGTCTTGCCTGTTCCTGTCTGGGCGCTGGCTATGAGATCACGGCCTTTCATGATCTCTGGTATTGCTGCTTCCTGTATTGGTGTTGCTTTTTCAAAGCCCATAAAGGAAATGGCTTCGATCAGCTTTTCATTCAGGCCGAATTCTTCAAAATTCATGGGGAAAAACGAATGTGTTAATGCTGCGGATGGATTAATATCTTACAAAAGTAATCATTAATCAGCATCTTTTAATAAATAAAATTCAGTGAACTTTAAGTTATCCAGGGTGTTTATAGGTTTTCGCCAATCATTCAAACTCAGCAGAGGAAAAAATTTGTTTCTTTGCAAACTATTTAAATTGATTTTACATAGCAATATAAGCTACTGCTTATCAATTTATTAATTTCTAAATCTTTGGATTAATACCGATAATGGATTTAAAAGCAAATACACGTACACAAACAGCAGTATTGAAAGTCATCGGGATCAGGGACCTGACCCCGTCGGCTTATGTACTCAGGTTTGACCGTAACCAGATTCCATTCCGCGCCGGCCAGCATATCCTGCTTGGTAAAAAAGATGATATCCAGGCCAGGGAATATTCAGTTTACAGCGCAGAACAGGATGATTTTTTTGAAGTGCTGATCAGGGAAGTAAAAGAAGGAATGGTTTCCAGGCAATTGAGAAAGGTGAAACCGGGAGAGCCGCTGAACTTTGAAAACCCGGTGGGGTACTTCATCATAAAGGATGAAGATATTCACCGGAAATTCCTTTTTATTGCAAGTGGCACGGGCATCGGGCCTTTTCACAGTTTCGTCAGATCATACCCCGGCCTTGATTATCAATTGCTGCACGGCATCAGGTACGCGCATGAAGCTTTTGATAAGCAGGATTATGACAAGCAACGGCTGATCCGCTGCACCTCTCGCGACAGAAAGGGTGATTTTCACGGAAGGGTAACGGATTACCTGAAGAAACATCCATTAGCTGATAAAAATACGCTTTGCTTTTTCTGCGGAAATGTTGAGATGATCCACGAGGCTTATGATATTATGCTGAAACATGGAGTGCCGTCGCAGAATTTGTTTGCGGAAGTCTATTTTTAGTAAAGAACTCAGAACTCGAACTATGATCTATCACCTCCTCACACTTGGTTGCCAGATGAACCTCTCAGATGGGGAACGGGTGCGTACCGTTCTCGATCAGATGGGCTATACGTGGACCGAGAATGAGGAAGATGCTGATATGCTTGGCATTATTGCCTGTTCAGTGCGGCAAAAGTCTATCGATAAAGTATATTCAAAGATCAGCCAGTGGAACAAAAGGAAAAATAAGAAGAACCTGATCACATTTATTTCAGGCTGCATCCTGCCGGCCGATAAAGAGCGCTTCCTGAAATTATTCGATCTTGTATTCCCCGTAAGCGAGCTGAACCAGCTGCCGGATATGCTCAACCATTATGGGGTTGTAACACCCGCCGCGATCAAGTCGATGGCGGCAAAAATGCAGCTTAACGAAAGCATCCGTGATTTCTGGCATATTTCCCCGCATTACAATTCACCTTTTGAGGCTTTTGTCCCGATCCAGAATGGCTGCGACAAGTTCTGCACCTTCTGCGCCGTTCCCTATACCCGTGGCCGTGAAATTTCGAGGCCATCAGGGGAAATACTTGACGAAGTGAAGGACCTGATCGACCGGAATTATAAATCTATCACCCTGCTGGGGCAAAATGTAAATTCTTACGGGCTTGATAAAAAAGGCGGGGAGCTGATCTTCCCGGAATTATTGAGAGCTATCGGTAAAATGGGCCTGGCATCAGGCAAAGAATTCTGGGTGTATTTCACTTCGCCGCACCCCAGGGATATGTCAGATGAAGTAATTGACATCATTTCACAGTTTCCAAACCTCGGCAAACAGATCCACCTGCCGCTGCAATCCGGCGATGACAAGGTGCTTATCCGCATGAACCGCAAACATTCGGTGGATAAATACCGCCATGTTATCCTGAAGATCAGGGAAGCCATCCCAGGGGCCACGATTTTCACCGATATCATTGTCGGATTTACGGGTGAAACCGAAGAACAATTTGAAAATACGATCCGTGCGATGGAAGAATTCCGGTTCAACATGGCCTATATTGCCCAATATTCGCCCCGCCCCGGAGCCGCCAGCTCCAGGTGGGAGGACGACATTCCGCAGGAATTAAAAAAAGAGCGGTACCGCATACTTACCGGAGAGCTTCAGAAGCACTCCCTGGAATTAAACCGGCAGATGATCGGGAAAACTTACCGTGTATTGGTCACCGGTAAAGACCGAAAACCCGGATTTCTATCAGGGCTGACAGAAGGAAAAATTGTTTTAAGATTTCCGTCTGTAGATGAATCCATGGTTGGAAAATTTATTGATGTCAGGATAAAATCAGCGACGGCGTTTTCAGTAGAAGGGGAACTCAGCCCCCACCCCGTCCCTCCCCCAATTGGGGGAGGGAGAAAGGGAGGGGGCCGGAAAATAGCATTCAAAACCCTCGGCTGCCGGTTAAACCAGTTCGAAACCGATGCGCTCGCGGCCCAGTTTAACCGCCATAATTACGAGGTGGTGGATTATGCTGAAGATGCTGATATATATCTCGTCAATACCTGCACCGTCACGAACCAGGGCGATACCAAATCCCGCAAAGCTATAAACCAGGCAACGAAAAAGCTCCACGAGCCGGTGGTTATCGTGACCGGATGCATGGTAAACGGGCAGAAAGAAAAGCTGCAGCAGCTCAATGGTGTGACCTATTTTGTTGAAAACGCGCAGAAAACATCCATTTTTCAACTTGTAGATGCCCATTTTAAGGGAGAAACCGTCAGCCCTGATCATTTCAGCAAAGATTTATTTGGATTTGAAGCTGCCGATGAGACTTTTCACACCCGGAGCTTTATCAAGATCCAGGATGGCTGCGACAATTTCTGCACTTTCTGCATTGTCCCGAAGGTTCGCGGACGCGCCACCAGCCGGCCCGTTGGGGATATCCTGGAAAATATCAGGGAAGTGGTTGGTTTTGGATTTAAAGAGGTCGTTCTGACGGGAGTGAATATCGGAAGATATAATTACGAAGGTGATAATTTCGAGACGCTGGTGGAAAAGATTCTCTGTCTTCCTGGGGATTTCAGGGTCCGCATCTCCTCCATCGAGCCGGAAGGATTTGGCAACAGGCTATTTGATCTTTTCAGCCATCCCAAACTGACCCCGCACCTCCACCTTTGCCTGCAAAGCGGATCTGACCGCATACTTTTACAGATGCGAAGGTTTTATAATATGACCACTTTTATGGGAATGGTTGAAAAGATCAAAACCCGCTATCCTGATTTTAACCTGACAACAGACATTATTGTCGGATTTCCCGGGGAGACGGAGGAAGAATTCCAAAATACCTGTGATGTGACCAGTGAGATTGGGTTCAGCCACATTCACACCTTCAAATACTCCATCCGGTCAGGCACCCGCGCAGAGAGGATGACTGAGCAGGTTCCTGAAGCCATAAAGCAGGAACGCAGCCTGATCATCCGGAATATTTCCGATGAAAATAAAAGAAAATACCGCCAAACTATGGTAGGAAAAGAACAAGTAGTACTGGTCGAAAAATTCAACCAAAGGACCAGCCTTGCGAAAGGATACGGAGAGCATTACATACCCGTGGAATTCCGCTTTACTGAAAACAATTATAACCAATTTGCAAAAGTTAAACTCGAATCTCTTGGTGCGGGATCAGATCCTATAATTAAAGCCTCTTTTTTGCCTGAAAATAGATAACTTTGAAAGTTAATTTTTAAAAAGTCCCCAACTTAAAATTTAAAATTCAAAATTTAAAACTACTTTGTCTTTCCTTTCCGGCATACTGTCAGCATTCCCTTTTGAGCCTACTAAAGGCCAAAAGGAACTGGCTGAAATGCTTGAGGTTTTTATTGCCGATAAAGATGCCCGCACCGTTTTTATGCTTAAAGGTTATGCTGGTACCGGTAAAACCAGTTTTGTCAGCGCCATGGTCAAAGTATTGCCCCTGATCCGGAAAAAGGCAGTTCTGCTGGCTCCGACTGGAAGGGCTGCCAAAGTTTTAGCAGGCTATGCCGGCCAGCCGGCCTGGACCATCCATAAACGCATCTATTTCCAGCGGATGGGCCGGGATGGAAGCATTTCCCTTGTTTTGCAGAAAAATCTTTACAGGAACGCGCTCTTTATTGTTGATGAGGCCTCAATGATTGCCGCATCGTACACGGAAAAGGGTCATGTGTTTTCATCCCGCAACTTGCTGGACGATTTGATGGAATATGTGGGTGATGGGGAATCTTGCAAACTGCTGCTGATCGGTGACTCAGCACAGCTCCCGCCCGTCGGAATGCCGGTGAGCCCGGCACTCGACCTGGAATTCCTGAAGTCACGCTATAACCTGAAGATATATCAGTATGAACTGACGGAAGTGATGCGCCAATCGCTCGAATCAGGTATCCTGTTCAATGCGACCCGCATACGGGATATCATTGCATCGGGTAAAGTTTCCTTTCCCCTTTTCAACCTGGACAACCGGAAGGATGTCATCAGGATAACCGGAGAAGATTTGGAGGATTTATTGCATACCGCATTTTCTTCTGCTGAACATGCTGAAACTGTCGTGGTCTGCAGGTCCAATAAAAGGGCCAATATGTTCAACCGGGAAATCCGGAACCGCATCCTTTTCATGGAAAATGAAATCTCTTCCGGCGACTTCCTCATGGTGGTAAGGAATAATTATTTCTGGCTGGAGCCCCAATCAGGACCCGGGTTTATCGCTAACGGAGATATCATCGAAGTATTGAGGATACAGCAGACGGAAGAACTTTACGGGTTCAGATTTGCTGATGTGACCATCAGGCTGGTGGATTATCCTGATGAACCAACCCTCGACGTAAAGATCCTGCTCGATGTTCTGATGGCAGATACTCCGGCCCTTCCGGATGAAGCACAAAAGAGGCTGTTTGGCCTCGTTCTGGACGAATTCAACGATATCCCCCAGCGGGCCCTCCGCATGGAAAAAGTAAGGACTAATCCTTATTACAACGCTTTGCAGGTCAAATTTTCCTATGCCCTGACCTGCCATAAAACCCAGGGCGGTCAATGGCAGCATGTCTTTATCGACCAGGGATACTTGAAAGAGGATATGATTGATTATGAATACCTTCGGTGGTTATATACCGCGCTGACAAGGGCTTCCCTGAAAGTTTACCTTCTTGGATTTCAGGATAAGCTTTTCTCTATTTAGGTAATGGTTGACTGCTTCCCTTTGCAGGATCAAAATTAAAATACAAGGTGAACCTGAGGGTGTTTTCAAGGGGATTTTGCTGTTCCAATGGAATAAGGTACGACAGGTCAAGCCCGAACACGCTGTAACGCAAACCGGCGCCGACAGTAAAAAATTTGCGGTTGCCCTTGTACTGGTCTTCATAGAAAAACCCGGTACGGAGAGCAAATTGTTTGGCATACCAGTATTCCAAACCAAAAGCGATGGCCCATTCACGCATCTCCTCACTGAACCCATCAGGCGCATCATACCACGACTGTATGATCCCCGGTACAACGGATACATTCGGATCCATACCTTTTGCAATTACCGGGTTATTTTGAGCATCATAGACCGGGTTGTTGTCTGAATCAAGCAGGTAAATCGGCGGTGAAGGCACCTGCAGCTTGTTAAAATCAAGTAAAACCGCCAAAGAGTTATAATCGTCAAAATTCATTTTCAATCCTGCTCCGATTCTAAGGTTTGTAGGGATAAAGTCCTTTTTAGAAGCAGTTTTACTGTAAGATATCTTGTTGCCGATGTTCGACAGGTTAATCCCCCATGAAATTTCACTGCCCATGTTACCGAGGTCCACTTCTTTATGGTAATATACTGATACATCGGCTGCGATGGAAGTCCCCGCATTGGTTTCAGCGCCTTGGACATACTGACCTAAAGTCAGATTGGAATAAATGAAGCGAGCTGCAACTGCACCGGAGATCACCTCACTGAATTTCCGGCTATAGGTGGCATCCAATGAAAACTCATTTGGATTGTAATTTCCTTTTTCCATTCCGAATTCATCGGTGAACGTAATATCGCCGAGGGAAAAATAAAGCAATGTCGCTGCAATAGTCTGCCGGTCATCGATCTTATAAAAACCCGTAAGGTAAGCCAGGTTAATGTCGTTCACCAGCTTGCGAAGCCAGGGGCTGTAAGAAAGCCCAAAGCCGAATTTCTTATCAATAAAAGCATATTTGGCAGGGTTCCAGTGCATCGAATTGGCATCAGGATCTGAAGCTACCCCAACCTCTCCCATCCCCCCGGAACGGGCATCGGGGGCTATGATTAAAAATGGTACGGCTGTAGTAATAACAGTGTAGTCTTGTCCTGCAGCGTTAGAATCATACGACTGCCCATAAGACACGCAAGTGTAAATTGAAACTATCAAAACAATAATAAATCTTCTTTTCATTCCCAATTTTGGTTTAATTGATCTTTAAAAAAATGAAGGTGCAAAACTAACGAATTATTAATAACAATATTGTTATGCAATAGTTAACGTCTTTTGATAATTCTTATTATTTGAAATGCAAGAATTTTTGGGATGTGGATGATAAATATCCGTCATCCGATTCCACCTGCAGGTGATAAACATATAAACCGGCAGGAAGTTCATTTCCGGATGCATCCCGGCCATTCCAGTATAAAGAGCCTGATTGGGTGCTTTCTGTCGGAAAAGAGTACTGTAATGTCGTCACCTGCTGGCCTGTCAGGTTATAAATTCTGACCGTAACATCCAGCGTGGAGCCGGGTTTGTTGTGTTCGAAAATAAAATTAGTTCCTTCCCTGAAGGGATTGGGATAATTGTAAACGTTACTGATGGCCAGCCTTGCCCCGACATTGACCTGAAATTCTATGGTTTTCTCCGACGAATTGTTCAGCACATCCCACGCCTTGAGGGTAAGGGTATGGGTCCCATTGGGCAAGGGCCCGAGCCGGTATAGTATCTGGCCTTTCTGATAGCTGTCGGTTTCAGGGGTGAAATGATCATTCAAAATCAGTGGTTCCTGGTAATTCCCATCCACGATCGCCACGAGGTCATGGCCAATCCCGTTTCCAACGGTATTGATGCCGCTTTCATCGTAAAGCCTGGCGATGAGCAGCGGGTCAGGCGTGGTGATATCACCTGATATGAAAGAGATCGTATTAAGATAAAGCTCTATCGACGGGCCTGACTCATCCGCGATTGCAAGACTGTCGCTCCCGCCTATCCAGACCGGGTCGTATCCATGGGCATCGGTCAGGTTAAACGTATCCAGGGCGTAATAGCTGATCTTTCCTTCCCCGAACTGGTATGAAATATCAAGTGGTACCACGAAAGTGAAGCTGAATTCCCCATTAGTTATGGAAATCTCACCTTTGTAAATTACTTTATCCTGGATATAGAAGTCAACTATCTTACTGGTCGGGTCATTTCCCCGTGTTTTATATCGTACCGGTTTGTCATAGACTGACGGATAAAGCACCCCGTTATATCCTACCAATTTATTACCCAGCAGGTCTTCAACATGTCCCGAAATTGTAACCCGTGAAAGCGCTTGCAGTGTATCAACCCGCCTTCCGTTGCCTTCATTCATTATGCTGTCAGTACGAACCCGCATCTTCGGGTAGGCCAGCATGAGCGCCGGATCGCCAAGCAAAACGAAATTCTTGATATTTTGGTTGGAAGGGGTCTTGGCAACCCTTATCAGGTCGCCCATCCGCGGATATTCACCGCTCAGGCTGTCGATGACAAAGGCCTCATAGTAAAACCGCTTGTTCAAAGCATAATTAGACTGGGAATAAGCCTGCCGGGTTGTCGTGAATAACCCGATGCCGGCGCCTTCCGTGTTCAGAAAAACCAGCTCACCGGCAGAGACCAGCCCGGGATCATCATACCGGCTGAATTCACAGGTAGCAGTTACAAATGCCGGCATGTGCGTTAAGTTCTTATAAGACTGGATAGCGGGAATATTCAACACCTTTTCTATCGCCCATCCTGTCTCACCGCCATGACCGGTATAATTGATGATCAGGCAGCCATCGTTGACGGCCTTGTCAATGGCGGCATTGGCATCGGGAATTCTTATCCCGCTCTGTGTTTGCATTTGCTGGTAGGCGTCGAGATAAATTTTATTGACATTGTATACCGGCCCAAGGGAATCGGTGATCAATCCCAGGCCTTCAGCCTGTCCAAGGTGAATATTATTGTCCTCGTCATCGCCGATGTAAACAATCGAATTGCGCCAGGGACCATAGTTTTCCCGGTCCGGCATCATATAATGGAAAGTTTTATCTACCATCGCCTCAGCCTCCTCTACCGATTGCACGGGGAACCTGCCAATACCGATGTCCATTGTTCCCGAACCGTTGCTGCCTTCATCGGCATCAAGGCATCCGAAGAAATCATCAGTGACAAATGAGGCGCCAGATTTCAACGACTCCCTCGACTGGTATGCCGGCACCATGTTATTATCTTTTGCTGTAAGGTTCTTGTAATCATAAGAGGCATCGCCAAAAAGTAACAGGTACCGGGGCTCCTGCCCTCTTTCCGCGCGGTCATACGACATTTTCATAAAATCACGGATAGCACTGACATCCTGGGCTCCCGATGAAAATTCGTTGTATATCTGCTGCGGGGTAACCACGTGGACTGTCATACCATCCCACTGACGGTGATAATCGGCCAGCCGGTGAGCCTGTTCCAGGAATAACGGGTAAGTAACGATGACGAGATCGACTGGCTGCAGGTTATGCAAATTCTGGTTTTCGACCTTTTCAATAAATTCCGGTGTAAAAAACTGCGTCCCGTCAAAGACTATGAATTCCTTTAATGTATCAGAAGGGATTTTTATTGAAATGCCTCCGGATTCTGCTGAAACCGTTGGAATTATGATGGATCCCGGTTTGGAAACCTCCCAGATGGTCAATCCCTGTATGGAGGTTTGAATATGGTACCGGGTTATATTGCCGGCTCCGACCGGCCTCATATCACGGAAACTAAGCTGGCTGCCTGTGAAATTCAGGTGGCGGATATAATTGAGATCAATATAATTCAACCAGCCAACATCAATACTCCCAGGTTTTTCAAATGAAATACCCACTTCAACGTTTTCGTCCTGTGCATAAAATAATTCATAATTTGAACTGATCGCCCTGGCATAGATTGATGAGCTCAATACAATGGAGGGAAGACTGAGTTCGGCAACCTGGCCACCTTCTGCAAATACATTGAAAACGGTGTTGGTGGTTGATCTTCCGGCAAGACTTACCTTAAGATATAAAGGCTCCGCCAGGTCAATACCTTTCAGGTCAAACTGGAAAAAATGCTCAAGCTGTGTATTAAAAACTTCCCCATACCAGATTTTACCCGATTTGATCAGGTTTAATTCGTCCTTTTCATAATAAGTAATATCTTCAAAATTATAAACCTCATGCGTTGGCTCTTCAACAACAGGGTTTCCTTGCTGCACGCGCTTCCCGGGACCGTCACCAAGGGTAAGGAAGTAGAAAGTTTTATCGGTGTAGAAATTAACTTCATGCTCATACTTGAGGAAAAAGGCGTTATATGAAATTGAAACCGGGCTCTCACCGTAGAAGAGAATATAATCCCCGGAATCAAAACTACCATCTGTTTCACCCTCGATAAAAATCGCGTTTTCCATCAGGTCATCAGTTCTTGGAAGTGAGTTGGCTTCTTCCAGCATACCGCTCCCGTTTCCATATATCCGGATGTTCCGCGGATCGACCTGGTCGGGATTGATGCCCATTCCCGCCAAATCCTGGTAAGATATCCTGTAAATACCTGTTTCCCTGACGGCAAAACGGTACCAGTTGCCCTTACTGAGAACCGAATTATCCGTGTAGCCCCTCAAAATGGTGCTTCTGGCCGTTGCCTGTTCGTGATCATCTTGCAGATCGATCTTTAATTTAAATGAAACCAGCTTTTCAAAGCTTCCCTTTCCGGTAGCCTTCCGCAACGGAAGAAGATATAAAGACTGTGTTGGTATTTTCCGGTTTTGTGAAGTTGATAAGATGATCACCGGCTCTGCGCTGATAAGATCAATATCCGGAAACATCGACAAATCCTCTGTTTCCAGTGGCTCAAAAACTCCGTCAAAAATACTTATTGCAGATATTTTACCAGTATATGCTTTAGGAATGCTGTAATAATATACCGGTAAAAATCCAAGGCTGTCGTGGTTCACAGCTCCCTCAAAAAAGAAGAGCGAATGACCGGGGAAAAGATTCTTCGGGGGCTGCCACCGGATGCTGTCGCTTATCATGTAAGACCGTTCCTGTGCCAGTGCCGCCGAAGGAAGCATCATGGCAGGCGATGAAAATATAATGATGAAAAAGTATAATTTACGCATGAGTCCTTTATAATTCAGACCTATATCTTTATAAATAGTTGCCTGCAAATTTAAAAATCTTTCATTATTTCAACAAAATCAGCTTTCCGGCTTTACCATCGGTCTGTCCTGCTTCATTCCTGACCTGAATACGGTAAATATACATGCCTTTTGATAAAGGGTAGCCCGAATCATCACGGCCATTCCAATAAATCAGCTCAGAACGGTAGCCGGCCGGAATGATGCTTTTTTCAAATGTTTTGACGATTTGGCCGTTCAGGTCAAATACACTGAGGCTGACATCCAGTTTCCCCTCTGCCTGGTTGTGCGAAAATACGAAAGTGGTGCCTTCTGTAAATGGATTGGGGTAATTATTCAGTTCGTCAACAATAAACTTTTCAGATTTTATGACAAAGAATTCCAGGTATGCTTCCCCACTATTATTAAACACATCCCATACTTTAAGGGAAAGTGTGTGCAACCCTTCCTCCAGGTTATGGAAAGGATAGCGAATGGTTCCCCTGGTGTAACTGTCGAGGTCTGCTTCATAAAAATCGTTAAGGATGATGGGCTTTTCCGTATTCCCGTCAAGTATCGCTACGATATCATGCCCGATGCCGCTGCCGACCGTGTTGATCCCGCTGTTATCACTTACAAATGAAAGCATGTGCGGGTTTTCATCCGTTAATCCTCCAAAATGGAAAAGCTCATCGTTCATGTATAACTGAACAGCCGGGCCGGTGTCATCCGGTTCGACGGATGGGTTGAAGCCGCCCACTAAGATATTGCGGTAGAATCCATGTGCGTCCTCTTCATCATTGGAAGCATAATAGCTGATCTTGCCGAAACCATACTGGTAAGCAATATCTTTAGGCACGATGAACGTGAAACTGAATTTACCATCGGTCACCTGCGCTTTACCTTTATATAGAATATTGTTCTGCAATTCGAAAGTATTCGGGTGGCTGGTAGGGTCTGTCTGGAGGGTTGTAATCCGTGAAGGCTTGTCAAAGACGATCGGGTAGATGGTCCCTTTAAATCCCCCGCTGCCTTTTGATGCCAGCAACACTTCCCCTTCAACCGTTATCTTGCTTAAAGCCTTCAGCGTATCAGGCATGGAAGATATATCCTCTCCGTTTATACGGGTAGTCACCACTTCATGCCGGGGATAAGCCAGATGGAGTGCAGGATCCCCGAGCAGGATAAATTTTTTGTCATTATCGACAACTCCGCCCTGATTCTTAGCCAGCCGGATCAGGTCGCCGAAACAATAAAATTCATCGCCGTTTCTCTCAAACATGATATCGAATAAGGCCGTGTTCAGGTTGAAATTGGATCCGCCAAAAGTGGCACGGGCCGTGGTGAACATGGCAATGGCGCCACCCTTGGGATTAAGGTAAGCATACTCTCCTGCAGAAACCCGGTCCGGGTCATCATACCGGCTGAATTCACAGGTTGCCGTAATAAAGATCGGCATACGGTCGTAATTGGTCCATGAATTGATATCGGAATTCTCGAGGAACCGTTCGTGACCCCAGCCTACTTCACCCCCATGACCTGTATAATTCATAATTAAGCAACCCTTATCGATCCGGTTATTGATCGCTTTATTGACTTCCGGCGCCCGCTGCCCCCCCGGGGTTGAGATCTGTGGAAAAGCATCCACATAAATCTTATCGACATTGTAAACGCCGTAATTGGTATCTATAAATACTGACATCTCTTCCGCCTGGTTCAGGTGAAGGTTGGCATCTTCATCATCAGCAACAAAACAGATGTAGTTGCGCCAGTCTTTCATCACGATGGAAGAATTAGTCGCGTAATGGATGACTTTATCCACAGCAACCGTGGCCTGTTCAATAGTCTGAACCGGGAAGCGCCCGATGCCGATATCCAGCAGGTTGTCTCCCGGCCCGTCAAGAAAACCGAAATAATCGTCTGTTGCAATCGAATAGACAATGGTCAGGGATTCATCATCTTCCCAGGTGGGTACGAGATTGGAATTTTTCTCCTTCACATCCTTATAATCAAAAGAAGCATCGCCGAAGAGCAACAGGTATTCTGGCTCCTCACCTTCCGGGGCGCTGTCGTATAACATCTTCATAAAGTCCCTGATGGCAGTAAGGTCCGGTGCTCCGGAAGAGAATTCATTATAAACCTGTCCGATATCAGTGACCAGCACTGACAGGCCGTCCGCGGCTGCATGGTAGGCGGCAAGACGCTCGGCCTGTTCCCTGAACAAAGAATTGGTAATGATGATCATTTCCCTTGGTCCGGCACCATGAAGGTTTTGATTTTCCACTTTTTTAACGAACATAACCGGGAGGTAACTGCTTCCATCAAAGGCGATGAACTCCGAAAGCGTGTCATGGGGTAACCGGAAAACCTGGCTGCCGCCTGATTGTACAGTTTCAACCCTCAGGGCATTTGTCGGATCAGTAACATTCCAGACCCGGACATTCTGACCGGCATTGCCCAGGGTAAATTCGGCAATCGTTCCCGGGGCCACAGAGGCAGGGTCGCGGAATGACATCTGGGCTCCTGAAAAAACCAGGTTCCTGGTAACATTGATTTCAAAATAATTAAGCCAGCCCAAAGAAGTGGAGATAATTTTCTGGTAAGTGATCCTGATGTTTATATCCCCGGAAGAAGGTGTAAACCATTCGCTCCCGATATAAGCCCGTGCAAAAGTGTCTGATGAAAGCGGAAGGCTGCTGATATTTGCCGACATGACCTGGTCGTTCCCGTTAAAAAATTTGAAAGAAGTGGCAACCTTCGATTTTGCAGCAACGTAAGCCCTGAAATAAGCGGGACTGGTCACATCGATATCAGGGAAACTATAATTAAAATCGTAGGTTGTGGACACATCAAAAACCTCTCCGTACCAAACCCTTCCGGTATTGACAAGGTTAAACAGATCCTTTTCATGGCATGCATAATCGGTAAACTTGGTGACATATGCATTCGGTGGTTCTGTAAAGGAGGGCTGGCCGGAAACTCTTTTCCCGGGGCCAAGGTCCGTTGTCAGAAAATAACAGGTGGAATCACTGTAAATATTTTGCTCATGATTAAATGCCTGGCCGAACGCCTGGTACTTCCACTTATGGGGCGATTCACCATAAAAAAGAATATAATCCTGCTGATCAAAATGGCCGTCGCTTTCACCGGCAACAAAAATGCTGTTTTCTGCCAGGTCGTCATGTCTGTAATCCGTCAGTGATTCTGAAAGCATCCCGCCCCCATTGCCATATAAACGGATATGGCGGGGATCAATGGAAGACGGGTTTATTCCCATGTTCTGAAGATCGCCGTAAGTAATCTGGTGAATGCCGGTCTGTATGACCGATATTTTGTACCATTCACCGGTAGCTAAAACCGAAACAGTTGCGTAATTTCCTGCAAATTCCCTTGCCGCTGCAATGCCTTGAGTTGAAGTAATTATGATATCAAAGGAAATGAGTATTTCAAACTGGCCGTTATACGGGTTTTTACGGACAGGTATAAATGAAATGCCCGCGTAAGGCCGCTTCCTTTCATAACTGATGCCTGCAGAAAGTTCTATTTCAAGTTTCACGAGGTCTATTCCATTAATCTTTGCAAAACCCTCCGGAGCAACATCAAAAACCATGTTTTCAATATGGGCCGAAATCCCTGAGGTCATAGCCGGCAAGGGAAAATTCTCAGAATATAACGGAAGACCGCCGGATTCATCTGTATATTGCGCGCCTTCAAAATAAGCCATCATAGCTGTTTCTTCTTCATTCACCCGGATCTCCTGCAGGTCTTTCCACCTGATTGTCCTATGGTAACTTTCCTCCCCGGCTGTCAGGAGCAACGATGCAAGGATAAAAGAAACAGTAAAGACTGATTTTCTCATGATTGATTTCTAATATGGAATATGGAAAACACCCGGATTATCGAATATTGCTGCATTTAAAAATTAAAACGAGTAAATATTCCTGATATTGTAAAAGTAATAAATGTAAAAAAATTATTTTGTATTAAAAATTTATTGTAAACTTGTACCCTCATTTTAAGGCTGGTTCAATGTTACATAGAATTCTAATTATACTAACCGTTGTAACAGTCGTTTTGTTCAACAACGATATCAAAGCTCAGGATCCTGAATTTTCACAGTTCTACGCTAATCCGTTATACCTTAATCCGGCATTGGCCGGAGCAAATATCTGTCCAAGGATAGCGATAAATTACCGTAATCAATGGCCCGGACTTGCGAAGAGTTTTATTACTTACAATGGTTCCTACGACCAATACATCGATAAAATCTATGGTGGGATCGGTGTGCTGGTGAATGTAGATAATGCCGGGAGTGGAATTCTCAAAACAACCATGGCCAGCCTGATGTATGCGTTTAGCCTGAGAGCTGCCGAGAACCTGTATATCAATATGGCAATCCAGGGGACATTCTATCAGAAATCTCTAAACTGGGATTTACTTCAATTCGGAGACCAGATCGACCCGCAGCAGGGTTTTATTCTGCCCACCGCTGAAACCCCTCCCGATAATACTTCGGTCATTTTCCCGGACTTTGCGGCAGGCGTGGCTTTCGGATGGAAAGGCATCCTGCATGGCGGCGTTGCCGTACATCACCTGACTGAACCAAACATGGCCTTCTATGACCAGAATGAAAACAAGCTGCCGATGAAAATTACCGGGCACCTCGGGGTTAATATAAACCTGGAAGGAAGCAGTATAGGCTTTGCGGAAGATAATGAACCTAAGTTTTATATTGCACCGAATTTACTTTACCAGCAGCAGGGCGATTTTCACCAGCTCAATGCCGGGGTGTATATTATCCGCCTTCCGATCGTCATCGGAACATGGTTCAGACATAATTTCGAAAATGCCGATGCCATCATTGCACTGGTGGGTATAAACTATAAAAATTTAAATATAGGCTATAGCTATGACATAACCCTCTCCAAGCTGAAAAGCAATACTGGCGGGGCTCACGAAGTTTCTGTGGCCTGGCACTTCAATTGTATTGAAAAAAGAAGAAAGATTCGTGCAATAAAAGCCCCCGGCTTTTAGTTATTATATGTCGAAAATTAACGAAAACCTCATATGATCAGATTCAGGATTTTGAGCACAGTTTTTTTCGCAGGCGTTTTGCTTGCGATGATGTCATCCTGTAAGAAGGATGCTTCCCGGACTACCGGATGGGAGTATAATAACCCTGAAATGGGCGGCTTTGAAGTAGCCCAGGCCAGGGAACAAATAACCGGACCAGGGTTAGTCCTGATAGAAGGAGGTTCCTTCACAATGGGCGCTAATAATGAAAATCTTACCTACGATTGGGATAATATCCCCCGCCGCGTTACCGTCCCTTCATTTTATATGGATCAGACCGAGGTGAGCAACCTGGCATACCTTGAATATCTTTATTGGCTCGAACGGGTGTTTGGACAAGATTTTCCCGCTGTGGTGCGTAATGCCCGCCCTGATACACTCGTGTGGCGTGAAAAACTTGCCTATAACGAACCCCTGGTGGAGAATTACCTCCGCCATCCGGCTTACCATGAATATCCCGTCATTGGCGTAAATTGGATCCAGGCTAATGACTTCTGCCTCTGGAGAACCGACCGGGTGAATGAAATGCTCCTTATAAAGGAAGGAATCCTCGACTTTGACCCGGATCAGAAAAACCGGGATAATTACAATACAGATGCTTACCTGGCCGGACAATACCAGGGACTCGTGAATAAACCGAAGGAAAACCTCGACCCCTCCAGTACAGGCGAACGCGGTATCACACTTCAGGATGGAATCATTCTTCCCAAATACAGGCTCCCAACAGAAGCAGAATGGGAATATGCAGCCCTGGGCCTCGTGGGAAATACTGTCTATGAACGTGTAGTCGAAAGAAGAATTTACCCCTGGAACGGAAATTACCTCCGCACCGACCAGAAAAAATACTACGGCAGCTTTGTCGCTAACTTTAAGCGGTCCAGCGGCGACTATATGGGCGTTGCCGGTAACCTGAACGACGGCGCCGATCTCCCCGCACCGGTAGGATCCTACTGGCCGAATGACTATGGACTTTATAACATGGCCGGTAATGTCGCTGAATGGACACTCGATGTCTATCGCCCGCTATCACCTGAAACAGTTGCCGATTATGCTCCTTTCCGTGGTAATGTCTTTACCAGGCCGGCTACCGATGCCGATGGATTCCTCCTCGAAGCTGACAGCCTCGGCCGTATGCCCCGCGTAAATGTTACCGTGGAAGAAAGTATGAACCGCAGCAATTACCGGAAAGCTGATAATATCAATTACGCAGACGGAGATTTCCAAACGAATATTGCTACCGACTGGCTGACAGATCCGGGTAAAAATACCACTTCCGAAATGTACGAATACGGCGTGACCTCCCTTATTACTGACAAATCAAGGGTCGTAAAGGGTGGATCCTGGAAAGATGGCCCTTATTTCCTGAGCCCTGGCACCCGCCGTTACCTCGATGAAACAACAGCCACAAACTGGGTTGGTTTCCGCTGTGCCATGATCCGCACCGGCGACCCTATGAGCGGTAAATAATAGTTCTGTAAGATATTTTAATGCCCCATGCTGATCATCCGGCATGGGGTTTTTTTATCTTTGTAAGCCTGCTTGAGAATTTTATGGCCACTATTGAAGAAATCTACCGCCTGTTCCTCAGGTTTCCCCGGATCACTACTGACTCGAGAAACGTGATCACGGATTCTGTTTTTTTCGGAATTAAAGGGGATCAATTCGATGGTAACAGGTTCGCGGCTGAAGCCCTCAGTAAAGGCGCCGCTTTCGCCATAACTGATGATCCCTCGGTAATGGAAGGAGACCGGTTCATCCTTGTCCCCGATACCCTGAAGGCACTGCAACAGCTCGCTGCAATCCACCGCGGCAGGGTCAACGCGAAGATTATCGGGATTACGGGATCTAATGGTAAAACCACTACCAAAGAGCTCATCGGAAACGTGTTGTCCTCAACGTTTAAAACTGTTATCACCCGCGGAAACCTTAACAACCACATCGGTGTACCCCTGACGGTCCTGTCGCTGAAAGAAGACACTTCTTTCGCCGTCGTCGAAATGGGCGCCAACCATCCAGGTGAAATCGCAGACCTCTGCCGTATAGCCAGGCCTGATTTCGGCATCATTACTAATATCGGTAAAGCCCATTTGGAAGGTTTCGGCAGTTTCGAGGGCGTTGTAAAGGCCAAATCAGAATTGTACGATTTTATCAGGCAAGGCGATGGCATTGTGTTCGTTAACCAGGATAACCAGCTTCTTCGCCGGCTTTCCGATGGAATGAAAATTTTTTCCTACGGATCCGGCGAAAATGCCGGGTGTAAAGGAGAAATCGCCGAAAGAGAACCATCCCTTGCTGTTGCCTGGAAAGCAGGAAAGCTTAGTGGCTTTGTAAGGACCCGGCTTTATGGCGATTACAACTTTGAGAATGTCATGGCTGCCATCGCCATTGGATTGTATTTCGGGGTAAGCCCGGAGAAAATTGAAAATGCCATCAGTGCCTGCCAGCCGGAAAATAACCGCTCGCAAGTGACCCGGACAGATCATAATGTCCTTGTGCTCGATGCCTATAATGCCAATCCTTCCAGTATGGCAGCCGCACTGAACAACTTCCATATATACACTGCCCCTGCGAAGATGATCATCCTGGGAGATATGATGGAACTGGGAGAGCATAGCCTTGAAGAACACCGGGAGATCATTGCATTAGTAAGGAAATTATCCTTTAACCAGGTTTGTTTCGTGGGTGAACAATTCAGCCAGGCAGCAAAAGGCGGGCACGAATTGTGCTTCACCGGCATGCAGCAGGCAGAGAAATGGTTCCGGGACCATCCTGTCCGGAATATGACCATCCTGCTGAAAGGATCACGGAAAATGCAGCTTGAAAAACTAAGCAATCTTCTTTGAATGAAAAAATACAACGCCATCGGCTTAATGTCCGGCACCTCACTCGATGGCCTGGATATTGCCGCCTGCGAATTTATCCTGGCGGATGGTAAATGGTCATTTAAAATCTTATCCAGCCATACTTACCCCTATTCACCGGAATGGAAAGAAAAACTTACCGGTCTTGCTTCAGCAGATGCCCTTACCTTTTCTTATATAAATGTTGAATATGGTCATTTCCTGGGCAGGCTGACCCGTGTCTTCCTTGAAAATACCGGTTTTAAACCGGATCTTATCGCCTCGCATGGCCATACCATTTTCCATCAGCCCGGAAATGGCCTGACAGTGCAGATTGGCTCCGGAAGCGCTATAGCAGCCGAAACCGGTATTCCAGTCGTTTGCGACTTCCGCTCTGCCGATGTAGCCTTCGGGGGACAGGGCGCCCCGCTCGTTCCTATCGGCGACCGCCTGCTTTTTTCAGAATTCGATGCCTGCCTGAATTTGGGGGGATTTGCCAATATCTCCCAGGAATACAATGGCGAAAGAATAGCCTTTGATGTCTGCCCTGTTAATATTATCCTGAACCGGTTGGCCGCCCGCATGGGCATGGACTATGACAAAGACGGCAAAACGGCCCGATCCGGCAATGTTGATTTTGATCTCCTTGAACGGCTTGACAGGCTGGAATATTATGCAAAAAAATGGCCTAAATCATTAGGCCGCGAATGGCTGGAGCAGGAATTCCTTCCTTTGACAGATAATTGCAATGGCCCTGTGACAGACCTGATGCGGACGGTTTGTGAACATGTGGCTTTGCAGGTAAACCGGTCACTGGACTTTCAAAAGCATTCCAGGGTGCTGGTTACCGGCGGCGGGGCTCATCATCTGTTCCTGATGGAAAGGATCAGGCAGTCTGGTAGTCATCATTGGGTCATCCCTCAGAATGAATGGATCGATTATAAAGAAGCGCTGGTTTTTGCCTTTCTCGGTGTGCTGCGATGGCGCGGAGAACCAAACGTCCTGCATTCGGTAACCGGAAGCAGTATCGATCATGCCGGAGGCGCTATCTACCATCCCGTTTAAAAAAGATTTAACATTTTTTTTGCATCTTTTGATCATTTGTTCCTTATCTTTGAATATTCTTATGGAAATTTATTGGTATAAATTTTTCAGAAAAATGTAAAAATGGTTTTTTGCCGGGGTTTTTTTAAGTTTTTTTAAATAAATATTTGCTTTTTAATTTTAAATGTTATAAGTTTGTGCTCAAACGTGAATATATATATTGTTTAATACAAGGAAAAACAGTTATTAAACCAGCGTTGCCAAGCAAATCATTTTATTGTCAAGAACTTACAAACAATTTTGATATTGAAACACTAATTATTAATTAAATTCTATTATTATGGAAACACTTTACGGTTTAAAACGTAAGAAGACTAACAGATGGCTAAAGTTTCTGCTTTTGCTGTTTGTGGCGGTTGGTTTCGGAATACCGAATCTCAATGCGCAGACTAAAGCTATAAAAGTGGCCAACGACCAGCAGTTGCTCCAGGCAATGGATAACCCTTCGGTGCAATCGTATGTGGTTGAAGGTGGGTATTATGATGCCCTGAAACGTTATGTTAATCCAGGAACTACTTTTTTCAAAAAAGCTGATGGAAATGGCAATCGTGATACTGACTGTCAATATTTCATTGAACCGAACGACTATTGCTACGACACAATACCCGGTAATTGGGTTTATGGAATTGCAGTAGCAGGAACAAATGACCCTAATCTTTGTAGTTGTTGTCCTCCCGACAGTACCGGAACATGGCAAGTGCTAAGCCAACCCTCAGGTAGCACCCTTGAGTTTATAGGTCCTTTAAGTGCGTATACAATTCAATTTAGGGTCGATATGCCAGGCATATACGTGTTGTTATATACATGGCCTTTTCCTTATAATACCACTGGTGTTTTCGGGTCGTACCCTTTCTATGGGCCTTATGATATTGTATTAACGGCTCCTGATGTTTGCGAAGCTGATGGCCTTGAAACTCTTGTTCATTTCGAATACACAACAGCGTTTTCGAACCAGGGGGCTACGCTGACCTGGACCTTGGACGGTGCATCTTATACCGGCCCTCCAATTGGTAATTACCCTCCCGCGGATACCACTTACATCACGGATTTCCCTCTTGTAGTGGGTTATTGTGGACTCCACACTTTGTCTGTAACATTGGATCCCGTGATTTGTCCTCCTATCACAGAAACCATTTACATTGACTTTTCATGCGAGCCCATTGCTAATGCCGGTCCGGATGCTTATGTCTGCTATGACAATTGCTATTCGCTCGCAGGTTCAACGGGGTTATATACCTTCTCTTCAAATTACGCATTTACATGGAGACGGTTAAGCGGTCCTGGAACATTGACATTCGATGACGACAATGATTTGACTACCAATGTCTGCCGCCCGGCACCTGTTGACACTTGCCGCTATGGCGTCTATGAAATCGCTTTAGATGTTGTCAATGGCGAATGTGATGATAAAGACACCATGTTGCTGACCTTCTACGAACAACCGGAAGCTAATGCAGGACCGGACCAGCAGCTTTGCGCTGAATTATGCTTCAGCCTCGCGGCAGTACCTTATGATTACTGCGGTTTAGACGGCGTAAATTACTTCAAACATGCCTGGTGGGAACTGGTTTCGCAACCTGATGGTACCTGCACGGTTAATTTCGATGCATTAGACGAGTCTGCTAATGTTTGCATCACTGACTGTGATGTATGTGCATATGGCACCTACGTCTTCGTGTGGAATGAACTCAACGTGAAGATAGATGGCGATACGCTATGGAGCGAATCACATTGCTTCGCTACCGATACAGTTTCTATTACCATCTTCGAACAGCCTGTGGCTGATGCCGGTGATGATTACTGGGATTGTGTTGATGCCTACACTACTCCTTATACATTCTTAATGACCGGCAGTATGGAATATTGCTACAGCATGCAGGGTGTATGGGCAAAATCATGCGGCCCCGGTGACGTCGTATTCGATGATCTCTATACACCAGGCGCCCTTGTATCTATCAATGAGCCCGGACGCTATATCTTCACCTGGACTGCCTGGAATGCAGAGTGTGAAGATGTCGATACAGTCATTTTTGACCTGCTCGAACAGCCGACCGCTTATGGTGAATTTTTAAGCCTTGACGCTTTATGTGACGATACCTGCATTGACCTCGGCTTAGCCAACATTGACAAGTACGATTACTTTGGAGTGGACGGTGTTATAAATCCCAATGACGATTGCCCGAACTACTGGGATATGGCCCACTGGTTCTATGTTGACGGACCACTCGCTGGTTATAGCGATCCGACTACTGTTACATTTGCGGACGATACCGACCCGGCTACCGATATGTGTGTTTCCTATTTTGGTGCTTATACAGTAGGCTGGGTTGAACTTAACCAAGCTACTCCTCCTATTGTACCGGATGAATACTGCAGTGATACCGTCCTGGTATTCATTGAATTCTTCGAAACACCTGCACCGGATGCCGGTGACGACTCTACGATCTGCGGCAACTGCTATACGCTCGTGGGCATAGTCGACAACTATGAGCCAGCCCCAAACCAGCATGGAGCTGATCACTACTACTGGACAGCCCTTGCAGGTAATCCATGTGATGTTGACTGGGCTGATTCTCTATTAGCTACAACCCAGGTTTGCATCCCGGATGATCCTTATTACCTGTGCTATGGTGAATATGGATTTGTTCTGCACCAGAGCAATGGCTTATGCCTCGGAACTGATACGGTGTACATCACCTTCAACAAAATCCCCGATCCGATTCCAATTTGCTTCGAAAATGCACCTAATGATTGCGGACCATTAAACCAGGACCGTGCTTTTGAATATGATGGATGCCTGGAGCCAAACGAAGTGCTCGAGGTTTGTGCAGACGGCTGGACATATTTCTATGCTGATTCATCGTGTCTTTGCGGTATAACCTTTAACCCGTTTGATACCGCTGCATTCGCGGGTTGGACTTTAGAATGGAGCGTAATCGCGCCTGCCGGAACCATCGTGGATTCAGAACCTGGTTATTATGACTTCTTGAACGATGAGTGGAATTTTCCCTGGCTCATAATAAACTGGGGCGAATGCTGCGATACCGCGAGGATTTACCTGACCATCACCACACCGGAAGGTTGTGAGAATACTATGGAATACAAAGCCTATGTATACCACATGCCATGTATTGACATAATTGGTGATGACGTATCTGAAGTTGGATTGCTGACCGATTACTGCAACAACTGTCCTGCTGATATGAACTCATGCCTGCTGTACACCTGGACCGCCGAACATTGCGGTGAGATTGTCAGCGGACAAGGCACCGATTGTATCGAAGTGCTGTGGACTGACTACAACGTGAACGGTGGTTGGGGTGAAATTACCTTAACGGTATTTGACACCTGCACCGGATGCTGCAACTATGACGAAATGCTGGTGAAGATCTACCCGACGGGTACTCTTGGAAATGATACCCTCTCCGGACATGTTTTCTACCATAACACATGGAATACTCCGCTTAACGGCGTTGAAATCCAGTTGTGGAACAGTGGTATCCCTGTCCAATCCGATACATCATTCAATGATATCGAAGGTGGAAACGGTGTGGGGTACTATGAATTCCCCGGAGTCAGCGGTACGACCCCCTTTGGTATCACTGCTTCCTATGACGCCCCATGGTACGGTGCGAATGCTACCGACGCTCTGGCCGTCGAATTGAAGGTCATCAATTCTCTGCCCGGCTCATTCTTATTCGACGTATGGGTTAGAGAAGCCATGGATGTGAACAACAGCAATACCATCAACTCTACCGATGCCTTGTGGATCAAGCAGCGCGCCATCAACATGGTGAACTACTTCCCGCATGGTGACTGGGTGTTCGATACCGCCATGATTTCCACCGCTGCACATTATGAGATCTACACCCTGAATGCCGGTGACGCGAACAGGTCCAATATCCCTGCTTCCATGAAGGAAACTCCGGCTATTGCCCTTGTTACCGACGGTACGATGAACGTGATAACCGGTCAGGAGTTTGAACTCCCGATCCGTATAGCCGATGCCAACCAGTTCGGCGCTATCACCCTGAACCTCGGATACAACTCATCTATGATCGAAGTTGTTGACGTGGCTTCAGTGGAAGGTATGCTCCACAATATCTCTAACGGTAACGTAAGTATCGCATGGAGCAGCGTGAACCCGATGGTTCTGGCAGCAAACGACGTCGTGGTGACCCTGAAGGTGAAAGCTATCAGTCCATTCACCACCGCTGAGTCACTGTTCAGTATCGGTCTGGGCTCTGAGTTTGCCGATGCGTCTGCTTCCGTCATCGAACCGGTGACCCTGAAGACCTTCGGTATTACCACCGAACCGGCTGCTGAGGATTATTTCCTGAGCGCTAACAGGCCTAACCCGTTCAGCAATTCGACCTTCATAGAGTACACCATGCCTGAAACAGGTAAGGTGAAACTGAACGTACTCGATATGCTTGGCCAGGAAATCGCAGTCCTCGTAAATGCTACACAGACTGCAGGATCCTACACCGTTGAGTTCAGCGCTGCTGGCCTCGCAACCGGTGTGTACATCTATAAGATCACTGTCGACGGCGAAACCCGTGACTTCATCTCAACCCAAAGAATGGTTATTTCCCATTAATCAATAAATTTCCGAAGAGGGGAACTTGCTTCCCCTCTTCGGTTTTATTCTTTTTAAACCTTCTTATTAAAAATGAAAGTCTTTAAAAGGCAGCATGCGATTTAAACTGGCCATATTGATCTTATTCTTACAGCCTATCATCATGAAATCACAAAACGCCACAGCAACCATCGGAAATGTCACCTCCTGCGCGGGGGATACGGTGCTTGCTCCGGTTGACGTGACCAACTTCATCGATGTGGGCGCCATGACTATCTATATCGGCTATGATACAAATGCTGCAGAATTTTTATCCCTCCAGAATATCAACTCCGCCATCCCGGGCGGGATCAGTTATAACGCCAGCAATGGCCAGTTAGGCATCGCCTACAGCAACATCAACTCATTTACTATTACCAGCGGTAAACTTTTCGATCTCAGGTTCAGCTTCCTGGGCGATTCAACCTTATTGCCTTTTAACCCGGGCACCGAAATCGCTAACTCAAACCTTGAGATCATCCCTCTCGATACCTTCCCGGGAAGCATCAAAAACAGCATACGGCTCATCAGCCAACCCGACAGTGTAAAATCTTACCCGGATAACGATGTGATCTTCAGGGTCACCTCACTGGGCAATCCCGATTACCAATGGCAGGAAAATACCGGCTCCGGCTGGATTGACCTGCAAAATGACCAGACGTATTCAGGCGTTAATAATGACACGCTGACCGTACATGACGTCCCGCTGAGTTACGACGGATATACTTACCGCTGTGTGCTCTCTGCAGGCAATTGCACCGAAATTACTGACGTGGCCCTCCTTGAAGTGGCGCTTGCTTTTCCGGCCGCAACACTTGGCCTGGTTAGCTCCTGCCCGGCAAATGAAGTTTTTGAACCACTTTTTGTGGGCGACTTTCTGGATGTCATAGAATTTACCTTTAACATCTCTTTTGATACAGCTTATTTAGCCTTCCAGGGCCTTCAAAATATTCACCCGGACCTCCTCCCGGGTAACCTGACTACCTCACCCCTGCCGGATCCTCCAGGTGTGGTTATCCATTGGAACAACAGCAACCCGGTTTCCATCACAAGCGGAAAATTGTTCGACCTGAATTTCAGTTATGAATCTCAGGACCATACCCTGGCTTTTGAGACAGGTTCAGAGGTGCTGAATTCATCGTTCAATCCCATTGATATCACCTTGACTGACGGCCATATTAACCAGCATGCCATACCGGAAATAACGGCCCAACCCCAAAACGATACCGTGATGGAAGGCCAGGATGTATTCTTTATAGTTGACGCCCTGGGAACTGAAGAATATATCTGGCAGTTCAGTACCGATGGTGGCAATTCCTGGACATACCTCACCGACACACCACCTTATTATAATACACACACGGCAGCACTGACAATCAGTCCTGCCATATTTGGCATGAATGAATACCAGTTTGGTTGCCGCCTCGATAACGAATACTGCATGGTTTATTCCGTGGCAGCTACCCTGGTGGTGGACACACTCAATTATATCGGCAATCCTGGCGGCATTGGAATCCTGCAGGTTCATCCGGTCCCTTTCCGTGATAATATCCATATCAGCCTGCCCGGTGATTACCACTGCACTTTAGTCAGTGTTTATGATGCCAGGGGGATGATGCTTTGTTTCTTCAAGATAAATCAAAATCAGGGACATTCGCAGGATCTGGAACTAGACCTGGCTGCATTGTCAGAAGGGCTTTATTTCCTGAGATTTGAAGGGACCCGTGACGGTAAGACAGCGATGGAACAGAGAAAAATACTAAAAACCAATTAATATAATATGATTTTAAGATATAAGCAAATAATTAAAAATTAATGATATGAATAGGAAAATTTACATCTTACTAACCGTACTTCTGGCCTGGTCATTCGGTTTGAAAGCACAGACAGCTCAAATTGAATCACTCACAGCGAATCCCGGCGCTACTGTATCTTTCGATATTGATGTCGCAGGATTACCGACAAATGTCGGTGCAGTATCGCTGTTTATCGGGTACGACCCGAATGTTTTGACATTCACTAGTTCTACCGGACCCGAACTGCCCGGCTACATTCTGAATAACATGATTGGAACCGACCAGATCGGTATCCAATGGACCGATCCTTATGGAGCTGATATTAATGGAACGCCAATGGTCACATTGACTTTTCAATACAGCGCCCTGGGGGGTACTTGCGACCTTACTTTTGATCCCGGATGCGAATTTGCCGATACCTTGCTGAACTCCATTACGGTCGCTTATACAAACGGAGGCATCGGCCCGAATGCAGGCATTGCCACCATCATCATTGATGAAATCCTGGCCAATGCCGGACCGGTAAGCTTAGGGGTGACTGGAAACGGATTTACCGGGAATGCCGGTGCGGTGACATTATTCATTGAGTTTGACCCGTCTATCCTGCAATTCACAAGCTATACAACTACTTTACCAATGCTTTCGATAAGTGGAAATAATACAACCGGCCTTATCAGCGTAGCATACTCTTCAACATCAGGATCTTCACTTGATACGACCTTCCTTACCCTGAATTTTAATTATAATGCAACAGGTACTTCCGAGCTGGTATTTACCGGTGGATGTGAAATAGCTTACACGAATCTTTCTCTAGCAATCGTATCATATGATAATGGGAAGGTTGAACCATTAGCTACTGCCTACCGGTTAACCATTGAAGATGAGATGGCAAATCCAGGAAATCCTGTTGGTATTGGCATTACAGCTTTAGGATATCCAGATACTGTCGGCGCTATTACACTTTTCATCGGTTATAACCCGGCTCACCTGACTTTCCTTAGCCTTTCCAATGGTACTGTCATTGGAGCTTTAGCCAGTGTGGTCAGCCCAGGCCTTTTAGGTATAACCTGGACCAATGTCGGCGGTCAGGGAATTGACGGTGTTATTTTCACCATGAATTTTGATTACAACTTCGGATCCAGCGATATCACCTTTGAAGGAGGTTGTGATATTTCCGATATCACGCTTACCTCAATCCCGACGACTTATATAGACGGGAGCATTTCACCCATCACCGGCGGCGCTGAAGTCAGTATGCCAGTTAAGACCGGAACCGTGGGTCAGCCCATTGATTTCCCGGTCAGGGCAAAGAATTTCTCCATGGATATTGCTGCCATTTCTTTGTTTATCGGTTTTGACAACAGTGTTTTAACTTATACCGGCCACACTGCCGGAACCATTACCGGTTACTTTATCAATTACATATCCGCTACCTCCCAGATTGGTGTCCAGTGGACCTTTCCTGGTGGTGTGGATATCGATCCGAACGGCAACGATACCTTGTTTACCCTTCATTTCAATTATAACGGCGGCCAAAGCAACCTGACGTTTGACGCGGGTTGCGAATTCGCTAAACCTGACCTGACGACTGCCCCGGTGTCCTTCTTTGACGGGGCTGTGATCAGTGGTTTCCGCTTTAACATCAAGGCTTTTCTTGAAGGCCCGTTCGATACTACGACAGTGAAAATGGATACATTACTGAACTTGGGTGGTTACCTGCCTCTGGCCCAGCCTTACAGCGGAGTTCCGTGGAATTATGCCGGAACTGAAAACGTTGGTTCTATTCCGAATGCTAACGTGGTCGACTGGGTATTACTTGAATTCCGTGACACTCCCGGAGCTGCCAACACGGCAACATCAGCTACCATGGTTGCACGCCAGGCCGCTTTCCTTCTCAATGATGGAACCATTGTCGGATTGGACGGAACAAGCGAAGTGCTGGTTCCAACCGTATTCACCGATAACATTTACGTGGTTGTATATCACAGAAACCACATCAGGGTTATGTCGGCCAATGCATTATCACTAGTGAACTTTATTTACGTGTATGATTTTACCGATGCCCTGGCAAAAGCATACAATTCTGGCCAAAAGGCACTTGGTAGTTATTTTGGAATGTACAGTGCCGATATTGATAATGACGGAAATATCTTCGCTTCAGATATAGCTCTGTTTGTTGCTGCCTTCCCTTCATTCAGTGTTTATCATAATGCTGACCTTGATATGGATGGAAATGTATTTGCATCAGATGTGAACTTTATGATCATCAATTTCCCAACATTCACCACAATTCCATAATAATACTATATCACGTATTACTTTTGAGAAAATATTTTATTAATGTTCAAGAAAAACATATCAATTATGAAAAAAATAAAAACACTTTTAATCCTGGGTGCCATACTTCTGATTGGTTTTGCAAGTCAATCGCAATCCATCACTTACCGGTTCAATAATTATATGGTTGTTCCGGGAGTAGCCAATGACACATTAATTTTTGATGTCGAGGCAAAAAGCAACGTTGGGACAACTTATACGACCGCATTTGGAATGTTTATAAATTTTAGCGCAACTGCTTTTGGCTCGGGTGCTCTTCCGGTAAGTGTAGAAAGACTTGTATTGACATTGCCAAACGGGTATAACTGGAATACTCCTGCAAGTTCTGCAGGAACTGGCAGATTTGCGTCTTTATTTTCGGCATTCATTTTGCTACCGCCTTTCACCTTCACTTATGACATAACTTACCTTAGCCAATTGACAACAGCGTTCCAAGGTGTCGCAAGGTATAAAATGCTGATAACCGGAACAGGTCTTTTAGGTGTTGAGTTTTACCTAGGTGCAGGTGGTATGCCCGGGCAAAGTTTATATGTTCTTACTTCCGGGGGAACTTCATCCACGGCGTATAGTCCCGTTGTCGCAGACAATACGCTCATTAACCTGCCTCCTGATCCGACAAATTACGACCTGATGTTCTCCGAATTCGGGGACCCATCTACTGCTCCTCCTGCCAATTTCGTTGAAATTTACAATGCCGGTGCAGTCGCAGTGGATTTCAGTCTCTATCCATGGTATCTAAGTGCTAACAATAGTTCCAGCGTACAGCTTACCGGAATAATCAATGCAGGTGATTCTTATGTGATTGCAAACAGTGCCGGCGATTTCGGTACTGCTTACCCGGGAAAAAGCTATGATCTCGCTTCAAGTATCGTTGGTACCGTAGGAACATCGCAATTTGAACTTTCGACATTCGGTGATTATACCAGCGGTACGTCGATTGACGTTTACGATGGAAGTGTAACTGGACTTGATTACAGCGGTAAACATGCCGTCCGTCATTATGATATCGTCAGCCCGAACCTCACCCTCACTGAAGGAGAATGGGAACTCAGCGCTGCAGAAAATATAGATATGACCCCGGGCAGCCACAGGGTGACTCTTACCTGGGATGGAGTCCCAACTTCGGAATGGCGTTCCCAAACCAACTGGGCAGAAGGCTTTATCCCTGATGCAGGCCACAATGTATCCATCCCCAACGTCGGAGCCGCTCCGGAAATCGACAACGCCGATTTCGATAACGTTTATTGTCATGATTTGGATATTGCCAGCGGTGCCGGCCTCACCATTTTATCTGATGAAATAAACGGCGACGGTTCAATCATAACTTACGGTTCCGTTACCGGAACTGCTACCGTGCAACGTTTCCTGGGTGCTGACCGTTTCTGGTATGTATCTCAACCCGTCACTGCAGCTACTGCCAATGTGTTCCTCCATACCTGGCTGTTCACTTATAATGAAACTGGCAGCGCATGGTACCCCTTTATCGAGGATGAGACTACACCGCTTAATCTGATGAAAGGTTATGCCGTTTGGACCTCGAGTATTAATTCGTGGCATATCGGTTGGACACCAATGGGCGATACGACCACTTCTTACAATGGAACTTTGAATACAGGTCCAATAAGCACACCCCTTACCAAAGGCGGAGACGGTTGGAACTTCGTTGGAAATCCGTATCCGTCAGCAGTTGACTGGGATGCCGTGGGTTGGACAAAGACTAACCTTGTCACCAATTCATTTAGTGTTTGGAATGGGGGGCCCACTTACGGAACCTATACAATCGGCGGTGGCGTGGTAAATTATGGCTCACGCTATATTCCTGCTGCTCAGGGTTTCTTCGTTGAGGCTAGTGCAGCCGGTATACTCGGTGTTACCAATGCTGTCCGTACACATAGTACACAAGCCTTCTGGAAAGCCGATGAAATCATGCTGAACCGTTTGAGCATGACTGTTTCCGATGGAGAAATGAATGATGAAACCGTCATTTACTTCAATGAAAACGCTACTTCCGGACTGGATTATGAATATGATGCAACCAAACTGATGGCCCCGGCTGCTCCCCAGGCATATACCATGCTTGCCGATGAACAGATGGCTATCAATACATTCAATAATACTACCCAGACTGCATCTGTGATTCTCGGCGTGAATGCACCGGAAGCCGGTGAATATACCATCACGGCATCTAATATCGAAAGCTTTGATGCCGGAATCCCCATCTACCTTGAAGATCTTCCAACAGGTCAGTATATCAACCTTCGCGAGACATCAAGCTATAGCTTCAGTTCAGGTGTGGGAATGTCAGCCCGTTTCGTGGTTCACTTTACAGACACCCAGGGCATTGATGATCCGGTATCGGAAATCAACAGCATCTATGCTGTTAACCTTACCGTTTATGTTGACTTCAACGCAATGAAAGGTGAAATCGTGATCTACAACATCCTTGGACAGGAAATCAGCCGTTCAAATGCCAGCAATGGCCTGAACATGGTTTCCGTACCGCAGGGAAATGCCGTTTATATTGTGAAAGTCATATCAGACAATACCACAGTGACGAAGAAAGTGTTCGTTAAATAATTTTAACGTGAACAAGCTTTAAAAAATTAGTATATTTGCAAATGATAAAAACAACAGCTATGAAAAAGGCGATCAGAATAGTCCTCTTAACAGTTTTCTTCATCACTTTCACAGTGGCATTGAACAGCGTTATAGGCCAGCCCATGCCGGGTGACGATCCATCAGGCGGGGGTGCTGGTAATCCGCCTGTTGGTGGATATGGCGGTGCTGCCCCGGTAGGCAGTGGATTGGTCATTTTGTTGGCGCTCGGGGCCGGCTACGGCAGCAAGAAGGTGTACAACGCCAGGAAGAAACTTGTGGAATAAAAGAAAAATGACCGGATCTTACGAAAACAGGCGAAATAATTAGTTTCCTGCCCGTTTTCTATATAAATCCCCTTTCAATATCAACTGAAAGGGGATTTTTTAATGCGTTTATCCGGTAAACGAAAAAAAGAAGAGATATTGTTATTTTTTTTGTTTTTATTAAATCTTTTTTATATTTACATTGTAAAAAAGTGTATATATAACTTGAGTCAAGCCTTTTTACGCCCAAAGCCATGAATATCAGTACTTCCCCCCATCTGATCCGCTTAATTAGCGGTTTATCATCACCTCCTTAGTTTATTGTTCACACGGGTACGGCTCATTTTCATCCCCCTAGCCATCATTTAAGCATTACCCAAGTATTTAAGCCTAATAACCCAAAGTCATGAAAAGATCGGACCTCTCCTTTAAATATGTGAATGATACCCTGCCCAGGCTGAATCTGGCCTTTAACCGTTCCGGGAATATTTCGATTCACGGGGATATGAATATGGTTCCGGGTATTAATTACCGTACCGGAAAACTACAGGTAATTTACTCCGGTCAAAAGGACGCCAAACCGGTCAAACTCGCCGAAGCCGAATTAATTCTGAACTGATTCCAGATGACAAAGACGCCTGAATAATAATTAGCAATGAAAAACAAGCAAATTAGAAAAGTGTGGTCACTCTTGAAATGCGTGATTGTTGCTTGTTTTTTTCTTTCCGTTGGCATTGCTGGTCTGGCACAAAGAGTAGCCTCAGTAACCGGAGATTGGAGCAATACTGCAACCTGGGGAGGGTTTGCGGTGCCTACCGCTGCAGAAACCGTCACCATAAACAGTGGTATAGCTGTAACAGTGGATATAGCGGTAGCTTGTAACACACTTACTTTTGCAGCAGTTACAGCATCCAGCTCTGTAACTATTTCAGGAACGAATTCTCTGACTGTTACCGGGCTTGTAAGCATGCCAAGACCAAGTACCGGGCAAACCTGTACGATTGCCGTGGGGGCCGGATCGCTTACTGCCGGCTCGCTTACGATGATTGCAACAGTAACAACTCGAAATGATATTATTTCCATTTCAACCGGGACAGTTACCATCGATGGAGCCGTTACTACAGGTACAACTGGTTGTCAATTTAACTTTTCTGATGCGGGTTTATTAAGATTTGGTGGAACTTTCTCAGGAGGCCCTGCTGCACTTACTCCATCAACCGGAACAGTAGAATATACAAGTGCTACTCCTGTTATCCAAGCGTTTTCAGGCTTATACAACAATCTTACATTTAGTGGAACAGGGACAACTACTGGTTCGGGATCCGGGACGATTACCATCCAGGGTGATCTTGCCATTACAGGAGGAGGGACATTGAACTTTACGGCTCGTCCTGTAACCTTTACAGGGACCATAGCTACGCAAAGCATTGCAAGCTTCACGACCACTGGCTTGATTTCGATGACAAAAACCGCAGGAACAGCTACTTTTCAAGGTACTGTAAATGGTGGAGCTTTGACTATAAACGGCTCAGGAGGAACACTCAATCTTGGTACAGGTCTTACCCATACCATCTCAGGGACACCGGGGACACTAACACTCGGAGGATATGGCCAACTTTCCGGTTCCTGGGGAGGCACCGGTTCGGGAGCAACCTACATAAATACTACTTACTTTGCGGCAGCAACCGGTATTTTGAATGTTGCTGCGTCATCCTGTACCGCCGGCGCCTGGATTGGAGGCATAAGCACCGATTGGAATACAGCATCTAACTGGTGTGATGCAGCAGTGCCAACCGCTTCAACAAATGTTGTCATTCCGCCAGGAGGTAATCAGCCGGTAATTGGGGCAGCTGCCGTTTGTAATAACATGACCGTCAATTCAGGCGCTACGTTGACTATCACGGGTTCAAATACCTTAACCGTCAGTGGCAACTGGACGAATAGCGGTACTTTCACGGCAAATTCCAGCACGGTAATTTTTAACGGTGCAGACCAAACAGTTGGAACCGGTCCGTTTAACAACCTCACGCTATCTACTTCCGGCACAAAGACTTTGGCAACTGCTACGATTATAAACGGTAATCTAACCATTAATACCGGTGTAACTTTAGCCGCCGCGAACTTTGGATTAACCTTTGGTGGCGATTTTATCAATAGTGGCGGCACGTTTACCGCTGGCAGCTCCCCGATTGTCATTGCAGGTACAGCAACTCAGAGCATTGCCGGCTTCACCACAACCGGTTTGGTATCAATGACAAAGACCGGAGGTACGGCAACCTTTCAAGGCAATGTGAGTGGTGCCGGCTTTACAATTAATGGCGCAGGCGGAACCTTGAATCTTGGTGCAAGCCTGACGCATACATTTACAGGTGTCGTGACCCTTACTGCCGGAACTTTGAACGGTGGTTCCAGCATACTCAACGAAAATGCAACGAGCACAACAGCTTGGAATGGCTCGGGGACAGTATTCACTGCAGGTACAAGTACGGTGAATTTCGGTGGAGTTGCTCAAACTCTTTCCGCAACAGCTACAACGTTTAATAACCTTACACTATCTAATTCCGGCACAAAGACTTTGGCAGCTGCTACGACTATAAACGGCAATCTAACCATTAATACCGGTGTAACTTTAGCCGCCGCGAACTTTGGATTAACCTTTGGTGGCGATTTTATCAATAGTGGCGGCACGTTTACCGCTGGCAGCTCCCCGATTGTCATTGCAGGTACAG